>JBIKUM010000085.1:0-9529 GCA_044347585.1 Terrimicrobiaceae bacterium | reverse complement strand
TCCCGGAAGTTGCGACTACAGCCTCCCGCTGGCGATACAACTCAGGAACTGCGAACGCCACAACATGCTCGTGCCATTCGGTATGACGGAGAGGCCTCACCCCGCTTGCCCGCTTCCAGTCGATGTCAAACCGGTCGGCACAGGCGATGCGGTGGCATTCCATGCTGAGCTCGATGTGACGCCCGGTTGGGAGCCTTACTATCGCCGCTGGCACCGCACCTGGGACTCACCAAGCGCGGATGTTTTGATTATCAGCGACGACTACGAACTCGCCGCCGGCGAAGGGGTCGAGTTTTACTGGCAGACGCGCCTTCCGGTGACTATTGTTGGTCGCCGAGCGGTGCTCACCGGCACGCGCGGTCGCGTAGAATTGAATGCTCCCGCAGGCTGCGCATGGCGGGTGGACAAGTTGCCGCTGCTCGACGGCATCCAGCACCGCCTTGCCTTTCGCCATGCAGGCACGACGGGCAGATTCAGCGTGAGTGCACGGCTCTTTTAAAATTCCAATCCTATGACTTCACTTTGCAAAGCTCTCGACCATTTTGAACCGGCCCTTCAACTCGAGGAGGCGCTGCGCAAGACCGCCGCGCCATCGCCATGGCCGGGCCTGACCGATGCCTCCAAGCGCACCAAGGCCATCGCACTGGCGCACGAGAACGGACTCTTCGAGCGACTGGCGGAGCGCCTGGCCGGGCGGGGTGGGGGATCTCCCTATTGGGGCAAATCTCCCTATAGCCATGCTTCCACTCCGCAGCCACATCCGATCAAGCGCCTCGACTGGAGCGCCGTCCAGGAATACCATCGCACTGGAAAATGGCACGACGGAGAGATTATCTACAATGCCCTTGGCCGCATTCAGGATGAGGCTCTCGCGCTCTGGCTCGATCATCCATCGGCGGACGCAGGTCGATTGGAGGAAACCCTCTGGGCCTTCTGCGACTTTGCACTTTGGATGTCGCAGGAAAGCGCGAAGCTGCATGAGGCGGATTTGTATTCAACCCAATGCGGTGCGGTGCTCTCCGAGCTGTTGCTCGCGGTCGGCGATCGCCTCGATCCGCAGGTGGTCCGGCGCGTTGGTCAACGCATTGAGGAGCGATCCCTGAATGCCGCCCTCGATTGGCGCAACCTCCCGATCTGGATGTGCCGACGCAACAACTGGAACCATGCGTGCTTTTCCAATGTCATCCAGACGGCGCTCCACCGCATGAAGGAGCCACGCCCGCTGGCCTCCCTGCTCGTGCTCTGCACGCACATGATGGAATTCGGCATGACCGGATTCAGCGAGGATGGCGGCTGTGCCGAGGGACCAATGTATTGGGGTTACGGCTTCGGACATTTCCTGGAGGCTGCCATTGTGCTGCGCGAAGTGAGCGGCGGGCTCTTGAATCTGATGGACTCCGAACATGCACAACGCATCGCCCGCTACCCGCTCGCGGTCTGGCTGGATGGAAGTGATCGTTGTCTCTTCTCTGATTCCAATAGCGGCTTCATGAGAGCCTGCGAAGCGCTCATGGTCAACGCATTCTTGCCGCTGCCGCAGTTGTTTGATTTCTGCGAAAAAGGGCCCGATGGTCGGCCACAACTGCAGAACTGGCACGATCTGCTGCTCGCGGTGGATTCTCCGGCATGGCTCGAGTCCGCCAAGCGCGAACCAAGTCCGGTGACCGACACGCATCTTCCCTCGCTGGGATTTGCCAAGGTGGCCACCACCCTTGCGGATGGATCCCGAGCGCAACTCGCCGCCACCGCCCTGCACAACGCGGCTTCGCACAATCACAACGACCTGGGCAGTTTCGTTTATTACCGCGACAGCCGCGCATGGATCACCGATCCTGGCATGCCGATCTACACAGCCGAGGTCTACGGCCCGAACCGCTATGACAATCTCCTCTGCGGTTCGCATGGCCACCCGGTGCCGGTCATCAATGGCCATCTCCAGCAGGAGAGCTCACAGTATCGTGCAAGCCTTGCCGTCGATCACGCGGCGACCGATGGATCCAAATCACTGCGCATCGATCTGAGCCGTGCCTATCCGGACCCGACGCTTACCCGCTTCGAGCGCAAGCTGACGCTCAGCTCACATGGTGATTTGGAAATTGCCGATGACTTCGAGTTTTCCAAATCACCCGGCGCGCTTAAGGAAGTGTTCACCACCTACCTTCCCTGCGAAGCAGCGGGCGATGCCGTCCGCATCGACGGCAAGGAGGGCATGATCCTCAAGAGCAAACAACTCGGGAACTTCGCGGTCGAGTTGCATGAAGTCGACTCGCCCTGTGCTCCCGAGGACAAAATGCTTCGGCGCATCGTGTTCACTCCATCCGAGCTGAAGGGTTGCATGTCGCTCGGCTTTACCCTCCAAAAGGACTGAAGGTCGGCAGCACAACCGATCCTATTAAACCCGAATCCAGAAGATTTAACCACAGAGGACACAGAGAGCACAGAGGTTCAATGAAATGCTCTGAATCATGCCTGATCGTTTTGTCCGCGCGATTGCATTTGGGAGCCGCTCCTGTGAATCCTGTAATTCCTGTCTAAAAATCCGTTTTCAGGTTAAAACTTATGCAGCATCACTCTCCAAATTCCGTAAAGAATCTCGAAGGAATTGAATTCCACAATGTCGCTGAGACCGAAGTTCAAGCCGATGGCGGACTGGTGCTTTTTCGCGTGCCTCGCGGCGTTCGCGAAAGCCTTACCCCCCTTGGGCGGATGGTGGCCGAGGACTCGGCCGGGATCGAGATCCGCTTTGTCACTGATGCGCCAGCCTTCCGGATCTCGCTCGGAAGTTATCCTTCCTTCCTTTCGCCGCATGAGCGTCATGCCGAGGAGGTCGTGCTTTTCCGCGGGCCGTTTGTCCATTCGCGGCACCGGATCGAGCCGGGCCGCGTGAACCATATCGATGTCGCACCTTGGAGCGGCGGGCAGCTTCCGGAGCATGTGGGCACGGCGAAGCGCAGGGGCTTTTCGCCAAATGTTTGGCGCGTATTCATGGGGCGCTGCGCCAGGGTTTTTTATGGTTTGGAAACATTCGGCTACGCCCACCGCAAGCCACTTTCCGATGAGCTTCCATCCCGCCGTTGGCTTGCTTACGGCAGTTCGATCACCAACGGCGCTTCACCCGTGAGCCATTTGAGCAGTTATGTCTACCACGCCGCCCGCGCTGCGGATCTGGATGTGCTCAATCTGGGCTTGTCTGGATCCTGCTTCTGCGAGCGCGAGATGGCGGATTTCATCGGCTCGCGACAAGATTATGAAATCGCCACGCTCGAGGTGGGAGTCAACATGCGCAACGGTGTTTCCCCTGAAGATTTCAGAGCGCGCGTGAGCTATCTTCTGGATGCCGTAGCGGCACCTGGGGCAAACAGGCAGGTGTTCCTCGTGACGGTCTATCCCAACCTCAGCGAAGCCGGGCTGGCGGCTGCCCAAGATCGCTTCTCAGCGATACTGCGCGAGTTGGTCGCATCAGGGCGCTGGCGGAAGCTCTCGTTGATCGAGGGAGGAACGATCCTGGATGACCCCGGTGATTTAACGGCGGATTACATTCATCCCTCGGACTACGGACACGCTCGAATGGGATATCATCTTGGAAAAATTCTCAGCAACACGAACGCATAGGTCGCCAGCACACCACTTCGAGGGCAAACTCCGGTTTGACCCAAGGCGGCAATGCTTCGCCACCACGCCGCTTCGCTCCCCATCACCCCGCGCTTTCAGAGGGGAGCATGGTCGTCTCGACCGTGTGGGACACTCGCGTGGCAACCTCATTGGTAAGCGGACGCCGCTTTGCGGCTGAAGAATGGGTCATGCGAGGACGATGAACCCAATGTCACGCCGTAGCCGCGAAGCGCGTAGGCGGACCCTTAGAATGATTTTGTCACGAAGCGCGCTTCCGCGCGGTCCCTTGTAGCGGCGTCTCTATGAGCGCCGCAAGCGTTGCGCGGCAAGGCCGCCATTGCATCCAGTAGAAACGCTGCTTCGCGGCTGAAGTTTGGGACGCCAAGGGCCTGGCGATCCCTACCTTGGGTTACGCGGACGCCGCTTTGCGGCTGAAGAATGGGTCATGCCGGAGGATGGACCCTCCCAAGCGACGAATCGCGCTGCCGCGCGGTGGGCGAAAGAGGGGAGCACAGTCGTCTCGACTGTGAAAGAGACCAGCAGAAACGCTGCTTCGCAGCTGAAGTTTGGGACGCCAAGGGCCTGGCGATCCCTACCTTGGGTTACGAAGACGCCGCTTTGCGGCTCAAGAATGGGTCATGCCGGAAGATGAACCCAGTGTCACGCCGTAGCCGCGAAGCGCGTAGGCGGATCTCTTCAAATGATTTTGTTACGAATCGTGCTGCCGCGCGGTGGGCGGAAGAGGGGAGCACAGTCGTCTCGACTGTGAAAGAGACCAGCAGAAACGCTGCTTCGCAGCTGAAAAACCGGGCATGCGAGACGATGTGCCTCCCAAGTTGCGTGGGAAATTAGTGAGTCGGGCTATTTTTTTGCTTCGAGGAGCACCTTTGTTTCCAGGCTTCCGGCTTTCGCCTCGTTTCGGAACTTGATCGTCGAAAGGTTTCTCATGCCGAGCTTGCGGCTTGGGGTCATTTCAACGGTTGTGCCAGCAGGCGGTGTGATGACCGCCCGGCCGCGTGCGCCGGTGATGATGACTTGGCCATTTTCATTTGTGACTGGCATGGGCGTATGCCAGAGAAACTCGACGCCATCGGCTTTGTTGAGCTCGTAATCATCCACGATGGTGATTTCACTCGCCGATGGAGAAGTGAAAGTGCGTTTCCATTTTTTGTAAAAACTGGGCCAGAGGACGCCGCCATTGATCGTCGCGTTGAAGGCGGTGGCATCGCCGGTGGCTTCGGGAATGACGGCGACACTTGCCGGGTTGCTGGCGGCTGGGCGGTTGCCGGTTTTAACCACGGGGACGAGCATGTTGTGGTTTTGCGCGTGCTTCATCGCCATTGCCGTGGCATCGGAATAGTTCAAGCCTCCGGGATCGGTAGCAAAAGTTTCACCTGCAAACTCGAGGACAAAGCTGCCGCGATCCTCGTGGTTGTGTCCGGCTTTCGCAGGCCCGCCGATGACGACCAGTTTGGTCAGAAGATCGCCGCTCTTGCGGGTCGAGGCGGTGATGCCGTTGTCGGGAAGTAGAACGAAAGGCTCGTAGAAATTCGGATCGACGCCGGTCAGATCTGGGGAAGGCAGGGCCCAGAGTTCCATTCCCTGGCGTTGCGTTGGCGTCAACGCAGCGAGTATGCGTGCGGAGGCACCGCCGGGGCGGATTTTGCTCATGACGCTGAGCACGGATGCACTCACCGGAGCGAACGGGCCGCCTTGCATATCAGCTACGACGATGAGTTGGGTGGGTTTTTCCGTGCTGCGTAACGCCTCGATGTAGTCGTCGGTTTTGCTCAGCAGCGGCGGGAGGAGTTCCGTGAACGGCTTGTTGCGGGCATTGGCATAGATCGCCAGTGCAGGGAGCGCGTTGTCGAGGGTGTAGGGCAAATACCCGCTTCCCTCGGGGAATCCGCCATCAGGAAGAAAGTTGAGCGCGAGGCTTTCATTCAATTCGGCGAAGGCGAGGTCGTTGTAGGGTTTCAGGTGTCCCCAGCCGCTTTGCTTCTCGAGCAGCGAATAGGCGGCGAGGCGGCCGACGGAGAAGACCGGGAGCTGATTGCAGGTGAAAATGTAGGGGTATTTCCAAACATTGTAGTTGATGTTTCCAAGGCCGTCTTCGGCGAGGCGGCGGAGGATGAGATCGCGTGCGGCGGGTGTCATGAACGAGCCGGCCAGATCAAAAGAGACCGCCAAGGCTTCGCAGACCTGAGCCTGGGCGAAGCAGCGTTGATTCCAGGAACTGTCGGGAAACTCAGTGATAAAATCGGCATCCCAATGGGGGATGAGCGCGATTTGCACAGCGGCCTTGGCTACTTCGCGGAGTGCTTGCTGGTCATCCGCAAGTGCGGCTTTTTGTGCGGCCTCGACGAGACCCATGCTGCCCTTTGTTCCATCGCTCTTGGTGAAGGCGAAGGTCTGTGCAAGCCGATCTCCGCTCTTGGTTCGGCGACCGAAGAGATTTTGGTTGGAGGCGCCGGTGAGGTGGGGCTCGAGCGTGATGCGCGGCTCGAGTTGCAGAGGGGTCGTTCCGGCAGAAGTAGCGTCTTTTTTGGCTTCCTCAAATCCAGCCTTCGAGGTGAGGAGGCTGTAGAGCGGGGCGGCGCTTGCGGGCTCGGGAGTCTCCCTGATGAACAAATCCATCGGCTGTTCAGTGAAACTTTTCCAACGGGCTGCTTCCATCTCGGCCACCTGCGGGTCGCGCAGGCCGAGCCAGAGAAGATTTGCGGAAATCGAACCCGGCGCGGCGGCTCCGAAAGTGATGCCGACCTTGTAGAGTGACTTCGCTCCAGAGAGAGGCAGCACGAATTGATCGGTGTGGCCGACCTCGCAGACAAATTCCTTGGTCATTGGTCCTGCATCGGTCTCGGCGTTGAGGGTGACCTTTGATCCCTTGGGGAGGCCTGCACTCAACACGAGTTGTGAGTAGGGCTCCAATGCTACGCCGCCACCGGCATAGCTGCGCTCTACCGTAGGACCCTCACCCGCCTCTGCTGCCGTCCACTTCAAATTGATCATGCTCCATTGTTGGGTCGCCTCGGCCTTGGGAGTCTGGCTTGCGATCTTCCACTTCGGCCAGGCCTCAAGATTGCGATCGAAAAAGGCCTCGACGATCGCATCGCCGCCGGTGACAGGAACGACGCGCGCATCCGTAGGGCCGGATGGGGTGGGGGATGGATTTGGCGTTGCAGATGCCGTTGGTTCAACGGGCGGCGTGGAAGTTTCTTTGCAACCTGCACCTGCAAATGTGAGAGCCAATGCGGCAGTCAGGATGGTTGGTTTGAATTGGAGGCGTGTGGATTTGGTCATAGGGTAGGTGTTGGTTTTTTAAAAAAATGAGAGGGATTCGATAAGATGGAGTTTGGGTGCACCCAGGTGGTCTGGCCATGGCAGCACGGATGGAATGCCGGGATAGATATCGAAGAAGTTGTCGGGTAAGGCCTGCTCGCCTTTGAGGTCGAGGCAGACGCGCCATGCGAAGGTGTCGCTGGTGAAGACGGCCTTGCCGGCTTTGCAAGTGACACTCACCTTGGCTTTCGGCCATTTCATTTCGCAGAAGAGCGGCAGGATGAGGCAATCGCGGGCGATCTCGCCGCCATCGTTTGAGAGCACGGCAAAGGCCACATGCGTCTTGATGCCGAGCTTGTCCCACTGCGCGGCGGGAAACTCGGTGATTACCGTGCTCGCATTGGCGGGCAGCGTGACGGCTTTGCGCTCATCGAGCGGGTATTTTCCACTCAATGCCATGAGGCCGAAGCGCAGCGTGGCGGTGGTTTCCGCGCCTTCGTTGATGCCGTAAACCTTCACAGTTTTTCCCTCGCGGGTCACCACGAGGGTGATGGGCGCAAAGGCGCGGCGAACCGGCCAGAAGGAGGGATTACGGCGTTGCTTCCAATCGACGATCGTCCAACTGCGCGTGCAGGGCCACATGTCGTTGAACATCCAAAAGACGGCTGCCGAGCTGTCGAACATACGGCGGCGGAAATTTTTGATGTATTCCGAGAGACCGACGCCCTGAAGCACGCCGCCCCAATAGACATATTCTTCCAGCGGCATATCCACGACCCGCTTGCCGAGCCATTGTTCAAACATGAGGTCTGGCGCATAGGCAGGCTTGATTTCCCACGAGGTGACTGCGTTGTCGTGAAGCTCCCACGGGAAGGTGCCGATCTTGCCGGGCGCGTCGCCAAAGCATTCGCAGGTGGCTAAAAGGTTGTTCGGTCCGAGGATGCCGCCTTCATTCGGGAAGCGGCAAATCATGTCGCGGTATTTGCGAAAATCATTGTCGCGAAAACCCAGACTCCACGGATGCTGGTCGCCGAGGTGATCGGCGGTCGGCGATTCTCCGTCGGGTGAGAATGGCGAGCTCGGTTGATAATAACGACCCGGGTCCTCTTCCTTCATCAGTCTCGGCAGCACGAGATGGTAGAGCGCGTAGTCGGGAAAGGCCACACCCGTCTGGTAGTCCCACTCCCAGTTTCCCTGCTCGATCTCATTGTTGCCGCACCATGCGACGAGGCTCGGATGATGCGCCAGTCGCCGCACTTGGTGCCTCGCCTCCTGCGTGACATCGGCGAGGAACGCCTCGTCAGTCGCGGGATACTTGCCGCAGGCAAAGATGAAATCCTGCCAGACCATGATGCCCTTTTCGTCGCAGAGGTCGTAGAAGTCGTTGCTCTCGTAAACCCCGCCGCCCCACACGCGCAGGAAATTGCAGTTCGCCTCCAAGGCCCGATCGATGAGAACAGCATGACGCTGCCAGTCAATGCGGCTGAGGATGAGGTCCGCCGGGACATAGTTGCCGCCCTTGCAGAAGATCGGTTTGCCATTGATCTCGATGATGAAATAGCGCCCCTGCTCGGGATGTTTTTCCTGATTCACGCGCACATGGCGGAAGCCGATTTTGCGGGTCAGGCTTCCTTCGGTTTTGCCACCGACAACGAGTTCAACCGTGATCTCGCTGCGGGTTTGTTTGCCATGCCCGACGGGCCACCAGAGTTTGGGGTTGGTCACCGGAAGAGTGGCTTCGAGTCGATTCATGCCCGCTTGCAGCACCACTGGCACGCGCAGGGGGGAGCCGGTTTTTCCGAGCTTGAGCAGCAATTCGCCGCGCGTTGGCTTGTCGCTCAGATTTTCCGCAAAGACCCGTGCCGTGATGCGGCCAGAGTGCAGATCGGCCGAAAGTTCGGAAAGGAATGCCGCGCCCTCCCACCGGATGCCCGAGCAGATTTCCAAGCGCACGCTGCCCGTAATGCCGACATTGACGAGGCGCGGCGACCAATCCCAGCCGAATTCGCTCTGAGTTTTGCGTAGCCAGTTTGATTTCGTCTGGCGGTGATTGAGGCGCAGTCCATAGCCCTCGGATGAGCGGGCCATCGCGTGATAAATGCCGCTCTCGATCTCGACCACGAGTTCGTTTTCACCTGCACGCAGCGCGGCAGTCGCCTCGACGCGGCACGGACGAAAGGCGTTGGCATGCGAGCCGATCTGAACGCCGTTGAGGTAAATCTTGGCGGCCAGATCCAGCGTTTCAAAAAACAACCACACGCGTTCGCCTTTGCGCAAAGGAGGCAACATGAATGTGCGACGGTAATACCAAACCGTTTCCTCTACCCATCGGCAGGCGAGAACATTTGTGCCAATGCCCGGATATGGAATCACGCCGTGATCCAGCAGCGTCTCATGCACGCTGCCCGGCACAGAGGCGCTCCAGGCACGGCTCCAATTTACATCGCCGTCCAGCACCCGCTTGGGACGCTCACCGCGTTCGCCGTCGTTCCAGCGAAGTTGCCAAGTCCCGTTGAGGTTAATGGTTTGGTCCATGGGCTTCTTTCAACGCGCGGCCAGACAGAACTCGAGCATCTTCTCGATGGTCGTCTCCGCGACGCACATTCGCGTGTCGGCGCCGCCGTAGTAAACCAGT
>JBIKUM010000084.1:0-9535 GCA_044347585.1 Terrimicrobiaceae bacterium | reverse complement strand
CGGGATAAAAATCCCTGAAACCCGGCAAGACCTGCATCACGCGACGAACCTCCCTTGAACCGAAATCCTAAAAATCATCGCGGGACTCTGCCTGTTTCAACCCCTCCTGCAAAGCCGCAAATCAATTCTCACGCGCGACCGCAGGATTTCCAGCAAGCACCACATCCGGCCCCGCGTCCCTCATTACCACTGCTCCGGCCGCGCAAACCGTATTGCGCCGCAGAGTGACTCCAGGCCCAATAAAGACCCCGGCTGCGATCCAGCATTCGTCTTCGACGACGATGGGCTTGGTCACGAGATCGAAGGTTTCTTTTTTGAATTGGTGCGACCCTGTGCAAAAAAACGCCCGCTGCGAAATGCACACATGCGAGCCAATGCGCACGCGGTCGAGGCTCAGAATCATCACCTCCTCGCCGATCCACACATGATCGCCGATTTCGAGACGCCACGGAAAATTGATATTCACCTGCGAGCGGATAACCACCCCACGCCCGATTTTGGCACCGAATGCGCGCAAGACTGCACAACGAAGGCCGGAGGGCTGGGGAAACCAAGGCTCGAAAAAAATCGTCCGCGCAAACCACCACAGCACTTCCTTCCAAAAAGGAACGCCTCGGGAAAATTCAGGATTCTGGTAACGCGAAAGGTCCACGGAGCATAGATGGGTTCAGGGCCAATCAACACCCTCCCCCGACTGCGGGCGATGACAAAAGCAAAGGCGCTGAAAATTTCCCCTTGACGAAAACCCGAGCCGCCGCCAAATAAAAGGCATCTTATCGAGAGTGGCAGAGGGACTGGCCCTGTGAAGCCACGGCAACCGCTGAAGTGTGATGTGAAAACATCCCACCCAGGACCAGGTGCCAAATCCAGCTCGGCAAGCGTGAAAACGCTGAACCGGGAAAGATGAGAGGGATAGTTGCCCATCCGCAGGTGTCCCGTCACTCGTCCACTCTCGTTGAGGAAAGAAAAATCCGAACATGAGCGAACAACAGACATTCTTTTCGAACCTGAAATGCCGGGAATGCGGTCGTCTTTATCCAAAAGAAGCGATCCACATCTGCGAATTTGATTTCGGCCCCCTTGAAGCCGCCTACGACTACGATCTCATCAAGAGGCACATCAACCGCGAAGTCATCGCCTCGCGTCCGCAGACGATGTGGCGTTACCGCGAATTGCTGCCGATCGACGGCGCACCCACTGTCGGGGCTCAAGTTGGATTCACGCCACTCGTCCGGGCCGACCGACTCGCCAAGCACCTCGGAGTGGATGAACTTTATATCAAAAACGACACGGTCAACTACCCCACCCTCTCGTTCAAAGACCGCGTGGTTTCCGTCGCTCTCAGCCGCGCCCGCGAACTCGGCTTCAAAGTCGTCGCCTGCGCCTCCACGGGCAATCTCGCAAACTCCGTGGCCGCCAATGCCGCCGCCGCCGGCCTGACAAGCTATGTCCTCATTCCAGCAAACCTGGAGAAGAGCAAAATCGTCGGCTCGCTGGTTTACGGCACGCAGGTCATCGGTATCGAAGGCGCCTACGATCAGGTCAATCGCCTATGCTCCGAGATCGCCGGCAAATACGGCTGGGGCTTTGTGAATGTGAACCTCCGCCCTTACTACGCCGAAGGATCAAAGAGCATGGGCTTCGAAATTGCCGAGCAACTCGGCTGGAAACTCCCGCGCCACACCGTCATCCCGATGGCCAGCGGCTCGCTCCTCACCAAGATTCACAAGGCCTACAAGGAATTTATCAAAATCGGCGTCCTCGACGAGCAACCCTTCTCCGTCCATGGCGCACAAGCCAGCGGATGCTCCCCGATCTCTGAGGCCAAGAAGAAAAACAGCGACATCGTCAAACCCGTCTCAAAACCGGACACGATCGTGAAATCCCTCGCCATCGGCACTCCGGCGGACGGCTACTACGCCATCCGTAGCATGAACGAAACCGGTGGCAGTGCCGACGATTGCTCGGATGAGGAAGTGATTCGCGGCATCCGCGACCTCGCCGAATACGCCGGCATTTTTGCCGAGACCGCTGGAGGCGTCACGGTCGCCTGCGCGCGCAAGCTCATCGAAAGCGGAAAAATTCCGCGCAACGAGAGCATTGTCCTCTGCATCACAGGCCACGGTCTCAAAACTCAAGAAGCCATCCACGGCCACTGCGGCGAACCCCGCGTCATCAACCCGAGCCTGCGCGAATTCGAAGCCCTCATCGCCAACGATGAGGCGGTCCTGGAGGGGAGTTTTAAGTCTTAAGTTTGTAAGTTTTAAGATTCACCGACCGAAAAACCGACACCCAAGACAAAAAATCTCCACAACCACCTCAACTTAAAACTTAATCCTTAAAACTTCTCACCATGCCCATACAAGTCCGCATCCCAGCCCCGCTCCGCAAGCTCACCAATGAGCAAGAACTCGTCCCCGCCACCGGCGCGAACATCGGCGAAGTCCTCACAAACCTCAACACCATCTACCCCGGCCTCTTCGAGCGCATTTGCGACGAGAGCGGCAATGTTCGCCGCTTCGTAAATATCTTCGTCAACGACGAGGACATCCGCTTCCTAGAGGAAAAAGCCACACCTTTGAAGGAAGGCGACGAGATCAGCATCGTTCCTGCGATCGCGGGAGGTTAGTCCTTCGTCCCCTCCATGAAATCCGGTCGCACAGCGTGCATCGCCACATATCTCGCGCTCGCGGGCACTCTACTCGCGAGGCCGGACAGGGCAAACGATCTCTACCTTGAAAACTGCGCCTCCTGCCATGGGACCAATGCCGATGGCGGCATGGGCGGAAGCCTGTCAGACGGTCTCTGGAAGTATGGCGGCAACGATGCGGAGATAGCCCGCAGTATTTCCAAAGGCATTCCAGACCTCAGCATGCCTGCATTTCAGCAGAGCCTCTCACCAGAACAAATCCGCTCGCTGGTCGTCTTTCTCAGGGAAAAGGAAAAGACCGCCAAAACTCAGGCTTCGCCACCTCCCCAGCCAAAAAAGGGCTCCGTCAAATCCCAGGAGCACAGCTACAAAGTCGAAACCGTCATTGATGGCGGTCTGAAAACGCCTTGGAGCCTGGCTTTTCTTCCCGATGGACGCCGCCTCGTGACCGAACGCCCAGGCGCATTGCGAATCATCGATGCCGATGGAAACCTTCTGCCCGAGCCGGTCGCAGGAACGCCACGCGCTATCGAGTTGGGTCAAGGCGGAATGCTGGATGTCGCCGTATCCCCAGACTTCGCGCAGGATGGATGGATCTATTTGGCTTTTTCAGATCCGCTTGAGGGAGAGAAAATGCGCGCCATGCTCAAGATCGTGCGCGGGCGCATTCGCGACCATGCTTGGACTGACGAGGAGGTCATTTTCCAATCAGCGCCGGATTTTTACACGCCTTCCGGACAACACTTCGGAACGCGCATGGCCTTCGATAGCGGGTATCTCTATTTCATCGTCGGCGAGCGCGGTGGAAAAATGGAAGTTCAAGACCTCACACGCCCGAATGGCAAAATCTACCGCGTCTTTCCCGACGGGCGCATCCCTGAGGACAATCCCTTTGCATCCAACAAAAATGCCACTCTTGGCATCTGGAGCTACGGACATCGGAATCCACAAGGCCTCGCTATCGACCCGCGCGACCATGCCATTTACGCCACCGAACACGGCCCGCGCGGGGGTGACGAGTTCAACCTGATCCGCAAAGGTGCGAACTATGGTTGGCCGGTCATTTCGCACGGCATGAATTACGACGGATCACCCCTGACCGGGCTCACCGAGAAGGAGGGTATGGAGCAACCACTCGTGCAGTGGACGCCCTCTATCGCAGCTTGCGGTCTCACCTGCTACACTGGCGATAAATTTCCCAGCTGGAAATACGACTTCTTCGCCGGCGGCCTGCGCGGAGAACTTCACCGCATTCGGGTCAAAGATGGAAAAGTCCTCACCGATGAGATTCTGCTTTCCGGTCTCGGCCGCATCCGCGATGTGCGCACCGGACCCGATGGCTTCCTTTACATCGTTCTCAACCAACCCGACCGCATCGTGCGGTTGGTGTCGGCGGAGTGAGAGCGCTGCGCGGAGCCTTCACACTCGTGGAGTTGCTCGTTGTCTTGGCCGTGATCGCCATTCTTGCAGCGCTCTCGATGGGGGGAATCTCAAAACTTGGAGCCTCCTCCGACCGTTCGAAGGCGGTCTCCAACATGCGGCAGATCGGGACAGGCATCACACTTTTCGCCACTGACAATGACGGCAAGCTCCCAGGCCCGCTCTGGCCCGGCCAGATGGCCCAATTCGATCCCACGCGCAGCGGACGCCTTGTGCGCGAGTTGGCTTCTTATCTTGGCATTCCCACTCCCACCGCGTCAAAAGTCGAAACCCTCTTCGTCCCGCCCGCCTACCGCAAGGCCGTGAGCGCATCGTTTCTCGATTCCGCAAGAACCTACGTGCTGAACATGAGCGTCGCTGATGCCGACCAAATACTCGTTCCATGGGGAAATCTCGCCACCTCTCCATCCAGTCAACCGCTCAGACTTGCGAGCATCCCGGCACAAGCCTGGGGATTCTCGGACGCCGACGCCCTCCATCCCCGAGTTATTGGTGCCTCATGGGCGGCAAACACGCCTTCGAAGCCCGTCCACACGCCCAAGCGTCTGGCTTGGTTTTTCAATGGATCCGTCGCTCCGGTCGATGACACCGCGCTGGCACTCCCTTAGACGCCCCTAAAAAAAGGGTGAAAAATTGCTTTTCAGTAGCCATCCTCAAACCCTCACCGTCATGCAAAATCCCATTTCACGCAAAGGCATCATTCTCGCCGGAGGATCGGGCACGCGGCTCTATCCGCTCACCATCGCTGTGAGCAAGCAGCTCATGCCTGTGTATGACAAGCCGATGGTTTACTATCCGCTGTCCGTTCTCATGCTGGCAGGCATCCGCGAGATTCTGCTTATTTCCACGCCCGAGGATTTGCCACTCTTCCAGCGTCTGCTGGATGATGGCAGCCAGTTTGGCATTTCGTTGACCTATGCCGCGCAACCCCGTCCGGAGGGGCTTGCACAGGCCTTTCACATCGGCGCGGACTTCGTTGGAAACGCCCCCTCCGCCCTCGTGCTGGGTGACAATATTTTCTACGGGCAAAACTTCGTCGAGGCCATCGAAGCGGCCGATGCACGCCGCGAGGGAGCAACGATTTTCGGTTACCATGTCGCCGAGCCAACCGCCTATGGTGTGGTGGAGTTCGCGCCCGATGGACGAGTCCTCTCGATCGAGGAGAAACCTGCCAAGCCGAAATCCAACTTCGCCGTGCCAGGGCTTTATTTCTACGACGACCGCGTTGTTTCCCTCGCCCGCGACTTAAAACCCTCAGCCCGCGGCGAACTCGAGATCACCGACCTGAACCGCCTCTATCTTGAGGAGGGCAAACTCCAAGTCGAACAACTCGGCCGCGGAACCGCTTGGCTGGACACCGGCACGCATGAATCCCTCATGGAGGCCGCCGAATTCGTCAGCGTCATCGAGCGCCGCCAAGGCTTGAAAATCGCTTGCCTGGAAGAAATCGCCCTGCGCAACAAATGGATCGACCAGGCGGGGCTGGAAGCCCAGATCGCTCGCCTCGGCAAATCGAGCTACGGGGCGTATCTGCGCCGACTCTTGAAATAACTTCGCCCAACTTGCGAGCGCGGAGTTTGGGATTATTGTGAGACTACAAAATGCTTAAGCCTGCGTTCCATGGCGTCCTGTTGGCTCTGTCTCTTGCCGTCCTTTTGACCGGATGCGAGTCGGTTTCCTCCACCGCACAATTTTATCGCCCCTCCACCGCACGGGTCTTCACTCCGAAGCCGAAGGATTACGCCGTTCCCATTTTCTCGAAACCGCCCGACCGCCCCTACACTGTGATCGGCAGACTCTCCTTCACCGCGAACGCCAGCTACGACTTCATGATCCGGGCCATTCAGTATAATGCACGGCTTCATGGGGGAGATGCCGCCATCATGCGGCACGAGGATACCGAGCAACGGCCCTACAACTACTATGTGCCGGGCTACACATCCTATGTGCCGGTGACCACCTACAGCTTCGGCACGGCCAACTCGAGATATTGCGGACCAGGTGGCCCCGGCCGCCGCACGGAATACGGCACCAGCACTTCCACCACCTACCTGCCAGCCTTCAATCCCGGCTACATGGGCGTGGGAATGCTCACCCTGCGTTCGATCGACGCATCGATTATCCGCTACAAATAAAACCTGCCAATCTTCGGCTCGCAAATGCCCTGCCAGTGGGCGAGGCTTGCCGCAGGGATGCAGAGTTTGATTCACCATACGGGCGGGTTTCTGCCATTGGCTTCGGCGGGTATGCCGCCGATGTTCTCGCTACTGGCTTTCATGTTGGTGGGCGTGGTGCTGGCGTCCTTGGTGCTACTCAAGCTGCGCCAGTCCCTGCTCGTCGCCTATTTTCTTTGCGGACTCGCTATCGCAAATACCGGCCTTCTCGAGGCGGTGGCAGGTGACCAGGCAAGGGAGGCCGTGGCTTCGATGTCGGAGATCGGAGTCATGCTCCTCCTGTTTGTGCTCGGAATGGAGTTCTCGCTTGGCGAGTTGAAACACCTGCGGCGGTATGCGTTTCTCGGCGGTTCAATTCAAGTCGGTGTTACGATGCTGGGAGCAGGACTCGCAGCGAGAATGATTTTCGGCTTGGAGTGGCCGATTGTTGCCGTAATCGCCGTGGCCTGCGCTCTGAGCTCCACCGCCATCAGCGTGAAGCTCTACCACGACATGGGCGTCTCAGCGAGCTCCGGTGCCCGCTTCGCCCTCGGCGTGGCAATTTTTCAGGACATTTTTATCATCCTTTTTCTTGTGCTCATGCCCGCCCTTTTCGTGGCCGGAGGCGAAGGAAAAACTATGGGGCCGATGCTGGCACTGACACTCGGCAAGGGCGCCGCATTTATTGCAGTAGCCATCATCCTTGCGCGTTATGTCATTCCTAGGCTGCTGCGCGCCGTGGCAGACACCCGTAGCCGCGAGCTTTTCACCCTCACCGTGGCTGGACTGTGCGTCGGTGTGGCATTCCTCGCCGCACTCATGGATCTGAGCCTCGTCCTTGGAGCCTTTGTCGCGGGACTCGCTGTGAGCGAGTGCATCTACAAACACCGCATCCTCTCGGATATCGCGCCGATCAAGGATTTGTTCCTCACGATTTTCTTTGTCTCGGTCGGCCTCGGAATCGATCTCCGCGAGGCCATTTCTTCTTGGCAACTGATTTTGGCCCTGACCGCCGGGATCATCCTCGGGAAAGCCCTGTTGATCGGACTCATAGCCCGCATGATCGGGCTAAGTTGGCGGGCAGCGGTTTCTGCAGGGATCGGGCTTGGCAGCGCGGGGGAATTCTCCCTTGTGCTCCTGACAAAAACCTCCGATTTCACGGCATGGCCCAGCGCGGTGAGCGATCCACTCACTGCAGCCATGGCCCTGTCGATGGCCATGGTTCCTGTGCTCATGCGTTTCGCCCAACCGCTTGGCAACTGGCTCGACGCACACACACCCCGCCTGCCAGGCCGCGCTGCCGCATCGCTACCTCCCACCGAGCGGGTGCGTGGACTGACCAACCATGCGATCATCTGCGGATACGGCCCCGTGGGACGCCAACTCTCATCATCACTCGCCGACGAAGGCATTCCCTCCCTCGTCATCGACCTCAACGCGGAAGCGATCCGCGAACTTCACAGCGATGGAAAAGCCGCCTTGTTCGCCGATGCCCGCCAACCCGAAGTCTGGGACCTCTGTTGCGTCGATCAAGCGCGCCTCGTCGCATTCACCTTCCCCGCCACGCCGGAAATCGCAGCAGCTATCCAATTCGCAAGAGAACGGAATCCTTCCATCACCATCCTCGCCCGCACGAAATTCAGCAACGAAGCCGAAAAACTCCGCAACGCCGGAGCCGACCTCGTCATCCTCGACGAAGCCGAAAGCGGCCGCGCCGTCACCCGCGAAGCCCTCGCCTCCTTCAATCTCACACCAAGATCCTAAAAAGGCCTGTCCCCAAGGCCCTCAGCGGGCGACCAAAAATTTGGACGATCGTCCAAATTTTTGGTTCGAGCGGTGCACCGCAGCTTGTTTGTTTTTTCAGGAAACGCCAGCGACACGGAATCCAGCGCCTTCGAAATAGGCGCGGATTTTTGGAGCATTATCGCCTTGGAGTTCGATCTCGCGCCCTCGGACTGTGCCTCCGCAGCCGCAGGCCTGACGCGCATTGCGGGCAAAGTCCTCGATTTCTGCATCTGAAATTCGAGCGTCGAAATCCGACACAACAACGACGGTTTTTCCGCCGCGTTGAGCCTTCTCGCGACGCAGCACGATGCGGCCCATTTTCGTTGGCGCAGCGGCAGGCGTCTCGCGCTCGGGTTGCGGCGGCGCATCAGGGAGCCCTTCCATTTGCAGTGCGGCAAAGGGCGATTGGAACGCAGCCTGCTGCCCGGATGTGTCGATGCGCGTTTTTTTCACGGATCGTCCTCTCCTCAGGGCGCGAAGAATGGAGGCAACAAATAGACGCGACCTGGCTCAAGAGCGTATTTTTTGCCCGGCAGGCCGAGCTCGACCTTTGCCGACGCGGACTCGCCGAACAGCCGCAGGAAGCGGTCGAAACTGTAGGTCCGCACATAACGGACCACCTCGGCGCCAGGAGCCTTGCCGAGCATGCGGGCCTTTTCGTAGGCGTCTTCGATGTAGCCCAACTCGTCCACCAACTTCGCGTTATAGGCATCCGTGCCGCTAAGAATGCGGCCATCGGCAGGACCATTTCGCAGCGTGGAGGCATCCAACTTGCGCGCGGAGGCGACGATGCCGAGGAATCGCTCATAGCTTTGCATGACGAGCCCCTGCACATACTCCTTCTCCTCTTTGCTCATCTCGCGCGCCCCGTTGAGCATGTCCTTGAACTTTCCGCTTTTGAAAACCACCGACTCGAGGCCGATTTTTCCAAAGAGGTCGCGGTAGTTCAGCGTCGAAATAATGACGCCGATACTCCCGGTGAAAGTCGTGTCGTTGCACATGATCCAATCAGCTCCGCAGGCCGTGTAGTAGGCTCCCGAAGCTCCAATTGAATTGAAATAAGCAATCACCGGCTTCTCCTCAGGGAAATTCCTGAGCGCATCGTAGAGGACATCCGACGCCGTGATCTCCCCGCCAGGCGAGTCCATTTCGACTATGACAGCCTTCACATGATGATCCGCCGCAGCCTGCTCGAGCGCGGCCTTGAAATCCTCGACCATTGAATCCCCCCGACTCCCGCTCATGCCGAAGCCAATCACCCCATCCAACGGAATGACGGCGACCTTGGAATGCGAATCCGACCCCTCGAAAAGCACCTCCTCCTCATACTCTTTCTGAGGAAGAACCTTCACCCCCGCCATTGCCGCCGCTCCTCTGGTTCCAATCAAAGCCAGCAAAAGCAAATTCACAAACATGCTCGCACAAACCGCCACGAGCAGAAACGCCACGAGACACCCGGATTTTTTCATCAGGGCGAGTCTGCCGCAGGTTACCTCCCCAAGCCAAG
>JBIKUM010000449.1:0-9546 GCA_044347585.1 Terrimicrobiaceae bacterium | reverse complement strand
GATTGAACTTTTAAGGAGTTGTGCAAAAGCTTGACCATAGCATCTTTTAAGGCTAAATTTTTAACAATATCTTGAGTTCCATCTGTACTACCATCGTCAGCAATGAATACTTCTATTAGATTTGGATATCCTGTGGACAAAAATCCTCTCATTACCCGTTCTATATTCGCTGCTTCGTTGTAGGCTGGAATACATACGGTAACAGTCAATAAGTTTTGAGATGTTGAATAAAATGTATCTAGCATAAGTGTTAACTTAGGAGTGGTATATGATCGGTGTTCTACCTGTGATTAACACAAATGCCGCATTCTCGCCGTCAAACTTAAAAACTGAAATGTTTATTTTGAAGCATTCATTAATCAATCACGCGACCATCGGCATCTGGACTAATAAAATATTCTTCGTGGCATAGGTTCATCTTATTTACTTGATTATATAAAATCTATTCATTGCTTTATTATAAGCATGAAAGCTAATTGAGTTTCTATCAAAATATTCATCAATGTCTCTGTAATCAAATCCCAAATGGGTACACCAATGTGTCCTTTTGTGCCTGTATTTTGATAGCCTCTCAGATGCAAGCAGAGAAAATAAGTACTTAGCAAATAAAAACTTTATATTAGAGAACTCACCGAAGATATCACTATAACCATAGTAAGCTGTCCTCCAAATCATTCTCAATACACCAGTAAATCCAATTTCTACAGGAACAGCTATCAATAAGTATCCACTACTTTTCTTCATTTTTAAAAGATTATCTAAAGCAATATTTAAGTTACCGACATGTTCAAGGGTTTCAAAACAGGTGACAATATCATACTGTTCAGAAGATATATGTTCCTGATTCAAATCAAATACATTAAAATCAATATGCCGATATCTTTCTTTTGCCGCCTCCAAATTTATTTGGCTCGTATCTACACCATAGGATTTTAGCGGATTAAATGTTTCAACTATCAATGAAGTCACGTAACCCGTACTACATCCTACATCAATAAAGGTTTTTTCCTGAAAATCAACATCTTTCTTGAGAATCAAGATTATTTCATTTATTCTTTTATTTCCACTTGAACAAAATAACTTAGATAATCCTCTTTTCTGGTAACACAAAGTATGATCATACATAAATTTAATCTCCTTGTTTTTTAGTTTCATCTATTCTAATAGAATCATATATCATTTAGAAGCTTTTTTATGAGAATATTTAGAAACTAAACTGATTAATCCATTTTCAAAATATTTTTCAGTAAAATTTTCTTGAAAAACCTTTTTAGCCATTTGACCCATTTGGATATGCTGGGACGCTGGTTTAATTAAGAAATTATTTAACCCTTCTTGCAGCTCATTTATGGAGTTGATAGATAAAACATCAGCTGCACCACAATCCTTAAACACAGGAAATGTATCCACACCATCAGAAATCAAAAGCGGTAACCCTACTGCGGCTGCTTCGATAACAGAATAACAAAAATTCTCTCTATGACTAAGATGAACAAAAGCATCAGATGCGGCTAGTAAATTCCACTTATCATGTCCGTAAACAGGATTATAATGGCGAATTTTATCATTATCAACTATATCACTTAATTTGTATTTTTCATTAGTATCAGAGATATCACCAACTATTAGAAAAATCCAATCTTTCAGTTGTAGTTCTTTAAATGCGATAGCCGTTTCGACTGGACGCTTCATAGGAGTAATTCTTCCTAGAAAAAGAAGAACTCTCTCTGATGAAGATATCCCTAATCTGCTACGTATTTCGTTTCGGCAACGTTGAGCCTGAGTAAGGTCTGGCATATCAATTCCGAGGGAACAAATTTCAACATTTGAATTTTTAAGATAGGTGCCAGCCTTTTCCGATTCTCTTTTTGTAGTGCAAACAACAGCACTAGCTTCTTTAAGAATTAATCTTCCTATCAAATTCATCCAAATTAATTTTGGAATGCGTGTATAGGACATTACATAGGGGTCTAATGTACCATGTAAGAACACAACATAAGGTATATCTCTTAGCTTATATAAAAATAAAGCTATTATAGAGTGATATTCAAAGATCCCATGAACTATTATTAGGTTTGGACTAAGTTCTAGTAATTCAGGTATTAATTTATGTAAATTTATTGGTACACCATAATTCTTATGTTCTAAAAGGTTTATTTTCTTAATACTATAATCTGCGTTGGAAATAGTAGCCATACTTGATGCTATATCTACAATTTTAGCTCCTAATATTTGTCTTATACTTTCTTGTATTGTGTAAAGTCCTCCCGCCTGCTTTATGTGAGGTTTAGGAGTAAACTGTAAAATGCTCATAGTCTTTTCCCTTGAAAATAATTTAACTTCTATTATCGAGTAATCCTGTAAAAAACAAAAACTATGTATTAAAGGATGCTTTTCGGTTGTCTCAAAAAATCCCACTTCTACTATCAACTAATCTTTACTAGCAAATTAGGCTACTACATATCTAACTCCCTGATTGAAATCTACTTCCCTTGATTTTTTTAATCAAAAGAACTATAAAATCAGGTAAAATTGATGCCAAGTATCTATTCATAACGTAAAATCTATAGAGAGAATAAACATAAATCTTGTTTTTCCCATACTTGACAGCAATTTCCATACTTTCTTTAGTTGAGTTATCAGTTCCACTCAATCCTGCTGGCCTAACAAATCCAATAACAACACCTGAATCAATTCCTCTATACTTCTTCGTATGAACTCTCAAGCTAAATTCATGATCCGCAGAGACCTTATAGTTGGTATCAAATCCTCCTTCTTGAAGATATACATTCCTTCGGAAAAAAGCGGAAATATGGGGATATGGTTGAACATAATAGATAGCTTGACCAATTTTATGTTTTGGAATTGGTGAAAAAGTACCACACTTATCTCCATCCTCATCCACAAGAACAACTTTTCCATACGTATAGTCTGCCTGATTGTTTACAAAGTAATCAATACTATTTTGAATAGCATCACACTTGTAAAAATCTCCAACATTTAGTATACCTATTATATCACCTGTAGCAAGACTGATTCCTTTGTTCATAGCAAAGTATAGACCTTGATCCAGTTCACTTACCCAGTAGTCAATAGCTGTATCATATTGAGCAATAATATCTACTGTTCTGTCAGTTGACCCTCCGTCTATTATAATATACTCAACATTATCATACGTTTGACTGAGTACACTTTTAATAGTTTGCTCAATATGTTTTTCTCCATTAAATACAACTGTAATAATTGTCACTAAAGGAATAACATTCAGTGGTTTATTATCAGGATATTCATGTGTAGAATACTTAAAATATCCATGTTTCCTTAATCCACCTTCTGCTTTACGCATTAAGTTAGGGGAAAGGAATAATGAAACCTGAAGCTTGTCATTAGTCATCTGGGTACTAAAAATAGGCTCTTCTTTACCTAATCTTCGATTTGTTGAGTAACTGTGATTCAATTTTGAAGTTATTTCCATAAATAAACCTTATTAGAATTGAGTGAGTAAAAAATTTAAGAATAAATTATTGAATGTAAAAAATATAAATATTCAATAATTGTTTTGTTAAGTGAAGTTCCATCCCAAAAGTAGATATAATTATTGATTCCTTTATATCTAATTGTATCACCAATGAATGATATAATTTTAAAGAACATCAAGCCAAGAATTATATTTACATATATATTATTGCCTTTCTTGACTAGATTACCAGAGTAAAAAGGAATAGTGTAAAAAAATCCAGTCAAAGAACTAAATATGTAATATATTCTAGGGTTGAAACCAATGAAGTTACATATCAAATACACGAAAATCATCACATAAAATAGTGACCTCCATCTGACAAAATACTTTTGCAGACTGGATGGTATTTTTGTAGCATCTGTATTAAATACAAATATAGATAATACAACAGAATCAATACCAAATGTATATATCTGATAAAGTATGGAATCATAAAAACTTGTTGACAGCACTTCGGAATAAGTATTAATCCTTTCAAACTTATCAACATTTATATAAGTTAATAAACTCAATAAAATATTTTGAGAAAAGAGCCATATATAATAAACGTTAAATCCAAAAAAAATCAAGGAAAATATTAAAACAAGCCTTGATTTGAAAATGGTAAATTTATCTCTTATCTGACTATATATAGTATCAATTATTAATGTGAATACGTATAATATTGAAGAAACATGGGACATAATTGCCAGATAAATAAGTGGTAACCTACAATAAAATACATCCACATAAAGCCAGGGTATTATAAATATAAAAGAGTAAGCTTGACGCATAAGAAATAACTGATAATAATATCCCCTAGACAATATGTTTATCAGTATAACTATTGGATAGACTTCAGGTAAAAATAGTATAGAATAAATTGTAAAAGCAGTATTTATAGTCAAGGATTGAAATAACAAAAACCATGAGGAGTTGCCGTCTGTAAGCAAGCTTATGTACATTGGAAGAGCAAAAGTAAGTGGCTCAAGACTATCTTTTATCCAAATGTTATTCATATAGTCTAGCAATGAGGACTGATTGCTAGCATCCTTGTACACTCCAATGTAAATATCTGTATCACCAAATGAGTTAAATGATGACATAAACACAGTAATTGTAAAGAGAAATATTATTAATGGTATAATATTTTCAAGAAAAATGGACTTATGAGAGGTTCCTTGAATAGAAATATTAATTTGGCAGTAAATAAGAAGTAAAATTATTCCGTATAGAGGAAATATAGTCCATAATATTAGACCGCTAAGAAAAAAATAATGTCTAATTCCTTTTAGTTTAGCTAGTGTGTGGTGAAGTGATATACATTGGCTTTGTGTTTCTTCTCTATTCATTACTTTTATATATTGTTTGTTTACTTTAAAGTGACTTACTATAAAAATTTTAGATTCTTGTATGGCATCATCTGTATTGTATGAATATGTATTGTATGAATAACCTGATCATAGATAGCTGTATAATCTGTTATTATCAGATGGTTAGAACATAATTTTAATGCGTGAAGGCATTTTGAGTCCTATGGTAGTGCTATTTTTACATATATTTACTATACAATGATAAATAATTATTGGCTTGTATTTCTAAAGTAAACTTTTGCTCTACTTTTGCACGACCATTACTACCTAACTTTCCTAATCTTTTTTCATCCTCTAATACCCATACAATTCCTTTGGCTAAGTCTTCTGTATCAAACGGTTTGGCTAAATAGCCATTCTGTTGATGTTCTATCATATCAGGCATTCCGCCAATATCAAACGCTACGCAGGGAGTGCCGCAAGCTAAAGACTCCATAACTGTGTTTGGTAAATTATCTTGGATGGAAGGAGCAAGAAATACATCTGCTGCTGCATAGACTAATGAAAGGGAAATATCATCATTTAATCTACCCAAATAATGGGATTTGAGACCAAGTTCAGGAAGATTTTGAGGCTGAGATGCACCAAATATAACTAGTTCTACTTGCGCTCCCCATCCAGATTGACTGAGCTTTTGTAAAGCTGATTGTAATAGACTAAAACCTTTTCGGGGATCGCTGGCTGCACTCATGGCTCCAAATAGAATCAGTTGCTTATCTTCAGGTAAACCTAAAATAGATCGCGCTACAGATTTTTGAATGGGTCTGTATTGTATTGTATCCAGCCCATTAGGAATAACCTCGATTCTCGTATCTTTAAATAAGGAGCTAGAAGCCGCACATTTAGCTAACCAATGACTAGGAGTAACTATAGTTAGATTTAAGTTTTGCCATGCCTTAGCTTTACGTTGCCAAATCCAGCGTGATAAGTCTTTTTCTTTATTGCTGTGCAGTTGGGGACAAGTGCCACAGGAGTTTGTGTAATTCATACAATCTCCGTTGTAGTGACATCCTCCTGTAAATGCCCACATATCATGGAGCGTCCAAACTATGGGCTTTTTAAATTTGGCGATCGTCTCTATTTTTAGGTAGCCATTATTAATCCAGTGTAAATTAATCACATCAGGATTGAGTTGAGCTACTTGTTTAGTTAACCGATCGGGTAGAAATTGCGGAGAAAATGGTAATTTTTCACGACTAGGATAACATTTGAGTGGGAATAAATCTAGAGTTGGCGATATCTTTCCCCATCCCTTACCCAATTTGCTACTGTCACTTAAAACCGTAAAGTCATCACGGGTTTTATCGCCGACCAACATTGTTGAATTAACATTTAATTTTTTTAGTCCTTGATGCAACCGATAAGCAGCAGCATAGCCACCACCGCGTCCATCGGAACGACTTAGTAAGCAAACTTTCATGACTTAAAAAAGATCCCGTCTAATTGGAGCATTTGACCTGTATTAGGATCGCATATAACAGGGTCTAGGTAATGAAGAGAGTATCCAAGGTTTTTCATGTAATCTAACATTTCTGTCAATAATAATTCTCCTTCATAAAAGGGAACTAGAGACATTTCTAACTGTATTTCTTCAACTTGCGACAGAATACTTTTTGCTCCCTCTAAAACTTGTTGTTCGTAGCCCTGCACATCTATTTTTAGAAAAATTCGGTTATTGTCAGATATATAATGTGAGGCAATATAGTCTAATTTAGTTATTTTTACGGTTTCAGAGCCTACATAGACTGATGTTGGATATGTTTCTTTGTGCCTATCCAACATCGGAAGTAAAGAGCTACTTTGACTATTACCAGCGATGTTAATAGAAATCTCTCCTTCTAAGTTACCTATAGCTGTGCGGGCGGCAATTTCCCAGTTTGGATCTTTCTTACTCATTTTAACTAGTTGAGAATAAGCATCACTAAGTGGTTCAAAGGAAACAACTCTCCCATAGTAACCTGCTGTTCTAAGAAATTTAAAATATTGTCCAGTATTGGCTCCTACATCTAAAACTAGATCAATCTGATGATAATCGAGAAGTTTCCTGATTCTTGCATGCTTGGAGCTTGAATATTCTATTAATTCATATCCTAGTCGGTTAAGCAATTTCCTGATTATTTTTTTCATATTATTGTTACTAGACCTCACGGATTATAACAGCATTTAGAGAGGTACATACAAATCTTTTTAATAGTTCTTTTTACGCGAATACTTAAACATGGTGAGTATAAAGATCTCCCAGTAAACTGATCGGCATTTGTATCTTTGATCATAAATGGCGGATGATTTAGAGGAAATTCAATGGTTTGAGTAGGAATATTAGAAAATATGGACACGACTTCTTTTGTATTAGTCCCACCATTACCAAAGCCGATATTAAATATTAAGTTAACGTTAGATAACACACTTACATAAGACTTGCTTCTATGAAGTGTCATGTCAAAAGCCTGAAAAATCCCTACAGATGACAAAATCGCCAACGCCTTAATTTCCTAGTATCTTACTTTTTAGTCTTTCCCAAAAGGAGGGATAGTTAAATGCGATCATTATATTTTCTTGATCATCCCGCTCTATTTTTCTTATAGGTCTTGCAGGAACACCATAAGCAAGATATCCGCTTGGTATTGATTTAGTCACAAGTGAACCTGCACCAATAACAACATTATCTCCTATAGATACACCTGAACAAATAGTCACCCTCATACCGCACCAAACCCTTTTTCCAATAGAAATAGGAGATGAATTTGGGTGCAAAGTTATAATATCGTGGCTGCCGCTATTAATATACAGCCCTGAACTAGACAAAAAATCATCTCCAATATAAATTGGCGTATGGCATACAATTTTAGAACTTTCACCAATACACACTCGAGAACCAAATGTAAGATTTCGAGGATTTAATATCCATGTATCTTCAGCTATCCATATAGGACCTTTTACTTTAACTCCCATTGCTTGTAAGCATAACAATCTAAAATAACTTTGAGTACCCGGTTGACTGATAGACGACTCTAAAGATATTAAGTTTAATAATACAGACTCATAAACACGTCTAAATTTCAGCATCTCTAATGAACCAAATCTCTATTTAAGTATTTCAGTTATAATATATCAGAATTGGATAATTGACACTCCCTGTTAAGAATTTTGAGTTTCTTAACTATTTGAGTCCCCATAATTCCTATTGAAAATATTAGTAAACAAATTGCTGATGACCAAGAAACTCCTGCAACGCCCATAAATTGACCTAATGTAATTGACAAAAAAATATTGGCGAATCCTTGAGCTATACCAGTCTTAGCCGAAATAGAAACTTCGCACAAACCAGCAGTCAGTATGCCAATACTGTGAGCAATGACCGTAACAATTGATGTAACAAACATAGATAGAAGTAAATTATTATTTGGAATTACATCTTTAGAAACCCAAGAACCAACAATCCAAGGACAAAGTAAACATATAAAAATACCTAACGGAAATGACCAGAATAGGTTAAAGTATAAAGTTTTTTTGAAAGTTGTAATAATCCAGGGAATATCATTTCTTGATAAAGCTTCGCTATAAGCACCCCAAAGCGGAGATAGAATAGCAGAGACTATTATAGGTGTCAGAGAGAAAAGCTTTAGAGTAACACCGTAACCTGATACCTCACTAGCTCCAAACAACTGCGCAACAACAATTAAATCTGTTTGAAACATAACTATGGCGGAAATTTGAGATAACCACATAAGTATTCCAGTCTTTAATAGCCACTTAGCATGTAACCATCTAAAATTATTAAGGTTTGGCATTAACCAAGGTCTTCGCCAACCAAACATATATATTCCCGCAAATAAATCTCCTAAAAGAGCTACACCATAAAAAGTTCCTAAGAGGAATGGTAAACCAGCGTGAAATTGAATAGCTATCAATAAAGTAACAAAAGATAACAGGTTTGATCCTATACTCCAAATTTGATAAATATATACTTCTTGAAAAGCATTATACATTCTACTAGGAATTGATAAGGGCAGACGTATTAGAAAAATTATCATGCCAATTAGAACAGCTAAACCACTCTCTAATATGGCTTGTTTAGAACTAACATTAAATATTTTTGCCCAAGAAATAAATGGATATATTATTAGCATGAGAGCTAATGTAACTACTACTATTACAAGCATTAAGAAAAATGCAGTAGATGTCATTTCTCTGGCTTGCTTTTTGTTTTCTTTACCATCAGCAGTTGCCAAGGCATTAGTAAGGCTATTTGCCAATCCTAAATCTGCTGCTCCTACCCAAGCGAGAAAAGTACTCAAGGTTAGCCACATACCAAAACGGTCTGTACCTAAGTATTTAGCTGTTAATGGGATTGAAATTAGCCCAATTCCTATTGAAATTCCTCTATTTAGTATGGTGATCAGACTAGATTTACTAGCTCTTCTACTTCTTTCTTTTCCTTTCTCATAATCTATGGATTCAGACATCAGTTTTGCTGCAATAAAAAACTATAAAGTTTACCCAATCTTCAACCCCGAGTCCAACAGCTTTAGCTCCAATCATTGAATCAAGCATGATCTGGTCAATTCTCATGTAAATCATGATATAGCAATCCTAAATGAGTTGTGGAAAAAAGCCATACTTAAAAATCTTCTCAAAGCAAAAGACTTGAAGATGAGTGACTAACTCAAATAA
>JBIKUM010000110.1:0-8635 GCA_044347585.1 Terrimicrobiaceae bacterium | reverse complement strand
ATTCGCCATGTTGTGGAAAAGCTCGGTGTGCAGCGCATCGAGCACGGTGTCCGCGCCATCGAGGACGACTCCGTGATCGACCTCCTGCGTGAGCGGGAGATCGCGCTGGATGTCTGCCCGATCAGCAATTTGAAGCTCGGCGTCGTCCCTTCTCCCGAGTTGCATCCCATTCGCCAACTTCTCGACGCCGGCATTCCCTGCACGCTCAGCACCGACGACCCCATTAGCTTCGGCAATACTCTCGAGGACGAGTATTTCTTCCTCGCCACCCATCTTGGGTTCTCCCAAGACGAGCTTGCCTCTGTAGCCTGCAATGGATTTCGCGCTGCACTCGTTAGCGAGGAGTGGAGGACTGCCAATCTCGCCTTGTTCTAAACTTTTGCTTGGCTAGCGCCATTGTGGTTTGTTGTGGGTGCTATGAAACTCACTTATTTCGGACACTCCTGCTTCTTGGTCGAGTCGGGCGGAACGCGCCTTTTGTTTGATCCCTTCATCACGCCGAACCCGCTTGCTGCTGGCGTGGACATCACAAAAATCCAAGCCGATGTGATTTTGATCTCCCACGGTCACGCTGACCACATCGCCGATGCGGTCGTTCTTGCCAAGCAGACCGGTGCTCAAGTGCTCGCCAACTGGGAAATCGCAGACTGGCTCGGCCGCCAAGGCGTCTCGAACACGCATCCCATGAACCACGGTGGCTCTGTCGCGCTGCCTTGTGGCACAGCGAAAATGGTCAATGCCATCCACTCCAGTTCGCTACCCGATGGCACCTACGGCGGGAATCCCGCTGGCTTCGTGGTAGAAACGGGGGAGGGATCCTTCTACTACGCCGGTGACACCGCGCTCACCCTCGACATGAACCTCATCGCTGAGGAATTTGCCCTTCGTTTCGCCGTCCTCCCAATTGGCGACACCTTTACGATGGGGGCGAAGGATGCTGTGAAAGCTGCAGAACTCTGTGGCGCAAAAAAGGTCGTTGGCGTGCATTACAACACCTTCCCACCGATCCAAATCGACACTGCGGCGGCGCAGGCGGTTTTCGCGAAGGACGGACTTGAATTGCTCCTGCCTGCGATTGGCGCGACGATTGAGGTCTGATAAGCAAAGGCAGTGGAGACCTCAGATTACAGCGCCGTGTCTCAGCCCAAATCCCTTTCCATTAAATCGTCATTCCGAAAAAGCCGTTCTCCGCGCATCACATAAACGATGTAAACAACCTCACTCTGTGCGCGATAGAAAATACGAACCGGTGGAATGACAAGCTGGCGATATGGCGTGCCTTTGAGTTCGGCGGTCACTGACCCACTCTCCGGGTGATTCCTGAGTTGTTCGATTCGCTTAAAAACTCGCTGAACAAACCTGCGTGCCGCTTCTGGCTTATCGAGGGAAATGTAGTCCGCTATCCCGTCGAGATCCAAGAGGGCGGGTTCGGTCCAGATTATGCGAGCCATCGTGCCATCCTCTGCTTGGCCGCCGCATGGGAAAGAACACGCTTCTCCAGAATGGCCTTCTCACCGCGAGCGATGCCCTCCAGAAGCGTCAATCTGCTCTGCATGGCTTCATACATTTTTACATCAATGAGGTAAGCGGCGGGGAGTCCATGCTGGGTTATGAGGACGGGCTCCTGATCACTGGCGAGTTGAGAAATGACATCGGTCGCATTGCGCTTGAGAGTTGTCACGAGTTCGGTTCGCATGAAGTAATACTAAAGTGGCACTTGCGGCCGCGCCAGAGTTTCTTGTGAAGCTCGGTGGCTGGTAGCATCTCCTTCAACACCGGTGTGCTTCGCGGGGGTCGGGCCAGGAGCAAAATTCACTCCTCTTTTTGAATCCACTCGGCGGAGCCGTCGTCTTTCACGATTTCTATCCACTCGCCCTTGAATGCGAGCTTTGCGGCGAGACTGGCTTGCTTGGTCTGAACCTGTGGGAGGGCGGCCTTTTGTTTTTCGGCTTCAGATTTCATCAGAGCCATGCGGTCAGCGTTTTCGGCATCCACCGTCTTGCGGATAAAGTCGCCGTAGTCGCCTGGAGTGTCCACGCGGATGGCCAGCAGCGCATCGCGGCCCTCGCCGACGAGGCGCGAGTTTTTGAAAGTCTGGATATCCGCCATGCGGTTGCGTCTCGCTTCGGCGGGCTCGGCGCTTGTCGTCGAGGTGGGCGTGGATTTTTTGGATGCCTCTTTGGCGTGTTGGTAAACATCCAGTCGCACGGCGATATCGACCTTGATCGGTTGCGGCGTGGCGAGGTTGACTGTTGGCGCGGCGCAGGAGGCGAGTAGGAGGCCGGTGGCTGCTGTGGCCAATGCGAAAGGAATTTTCATCGTGGTGAGGTGCGGCTCCATGCGCCTGCGTTGGATTCGCCGTCATGTAGCACAGTTTCAAATGTGCGGGAACCCAGCGGGCCTTGCAACTTCAAGTCAAAGACGCCTTGCCCATCGGTGAACCAAAAATCCCCTAGGCCGGTGTTGTAGTCGAAGTCCCTTATCGCCTCGAGGGCGACTCGCAGGCTGTCGCGTTTGATGGGGGACCAGTCTGTGGGGATGCGGGCCAGAAGGTCATCGATTTTTCCGATTTCGAACCGGCCCGGGGCTTTGGTTTCCAAGCGGCCTTTCAAGCGGCGGATCGATTTCGACTCGGCATTAACCTGGCCGGTGAAATCGAGTGGGCCGGTCATGCGGAAATTATGCGGGGCCATGATGTCCGTGAGTTTTCCAAGATCGACACGCGTGCCGCTGAGCCATCCGATCCATGGCGATTTGTCATCAAAGAAAAAGCTGAACCCTCCCGCGATGGTTCCGTTGTAGAGTTTCCCTCCAAAAAAACCATTGATGCCCTGGCGGTCGAAGGTGGCGGTGATCCACGAGTCGCTGCCTCGAAACTGGCGCCAGCGGAGATTTTTGATGCGAACCGTGCCGACGACATTGCTCATCGATTTCTCCGGGGGATATGAAAACTGGAGGCTGCCGGGCTCGGTGTTGATTTCGATCTGGTAGGCAGGGAATCCATATTCTTGAGCAGGGATTTCGAGGCTTCCGCGCAGGGTCAGCGAGGCGAGGTCGTCGAGGGAGACATTCTCCGCTGTGGTGCGGAAGTTCAGCGGGAGACCGTATTCCGTGCGGCCGCCGCTGCCGATGACGACGCTGCCGAATTTGACATCGAACCTCTTGATACGCCATCCCGGCGCGGGCGTATCGTTGCCAGCGGCCATCCGTTTTTTGGTGGCTTCCATGTAGGCAAAGAGGTCCTCGCCGATGTGGATGACGGGATGCAGCACCGTGACATCCTCCAATTCTTTCGCAAGAATGCCTGCGAGAGTGAACTTGATAAACACGCTGCGCAGGGACATGACACGAGTGAAGGGATCGTTTGGGGAGGGGATGACAAGGTCGCTGATTTCGATTTCCTGTCTGGTGGCGGCAAGGGTGTTTGTGATCTCCGCAGGGGTCAGATTGCGGAGGGTTGTGTTGATCGTGAAGGCGGCGTCTGTTTCCGAGCGCCAGAGATTATTACCGATGCTTGCCTTGAGGCTGCGAATATCCACGGCTCCGATTTTCCATGTGAAAGCTGGCCCGCTTGGCGCCTGCGCGGGCATGTGTGCGATCTGCTCAAGGGCCTGTCCTGCTGCGACCGAACCGCCTTTGATGTCGAGATTGCGGAGTTCGAAATTTTTGACCATTTCAGCGGGGGCGCCTGTGAGACGAAGCAGATCAAGGATTAGAAAGGGTTCGTGAGAACGCGGAGCGGTCGCCTGCACATCCCAGAGCGTGAGCTCGAGAGGGTTCGGAGACTCCTGGCTGAAATCCTTCCAATCGAAACAAAAATTCGCGCGCACGGTGGGCTTGGCATCTTTTTCGCCTTCATAGACGACCTCGCCGAAGTCGCAAACGATGCGCCGAATGCGCAGCGCGGAACCGCCGGACTTTTCGGGCACAGGCGGAAGGACGCCCGACCATCCCGGCGAAATGGCAAGCTTGGGATTGTGCAGGTGGATTTCGCCGATGCGCCCAGCGGCGAGATCGTCCAGCGCAAAGACGATGCGGCCACTCTCCAAGCGGGCGAGTTCCTTTCCCGTCTGAGGGTCGTTGATGACAAAGTTCGTAAACGAGACCTCGCCGGGGCCTGTCATTTGAACCGCCTGCACATCGATTTTCGAATCGGGCAGGTTTTTTTCAAAAGTCCAACGCGCCAGAGGGGCGAGGTTCCGCGAGAGGATAAAGATGCCGGCACCCGCAGCCAAAACCAAGAGGATGAGAATCGCCCCCAGCAGGCGGAGGATACGACTCTGAATCGGCTTTTTCAAAATACCATCCGCCGGGGTGTGGTGGCCTATTTTCTGCGGTTGCGCGCGACTTCATCGAACAGCTCGACGATGCCGTCATCCACGCGCAGGTCCACGAGTTTCCATTTGTTCTCCGAGCGGTAGAAATAAAAGCGCCAGCGCAGTGGCAGGTCCTCGTTCAAGGAAATACAGGTTTGGCGGAAGAGCGCGTTGCCGATCTCGAGTGTGTCGACGATCTCGTAGCCTTTCACTGGGCCGAAATTATCCAAGGCGTCGCGGGTGCGTTTTTTCAACTGCTCGAGATTCTCGGCTTTGGAAGCGACGAGCGTGTTTTTTGCAAGTCCCTCGTAGGCGGCATCAAGTTTGTCGGCTTTCAAATCTTCGAAGAAGCGCTGGAGCAGATCGACAGGCTCCATGTTGGTCGCCGGAGTCGATGCAGGGGCTAGGGGTGTGTTTGAGAAAAGAATCCGCTTCTTTGCCTCGCCCGATTGCTGGGCAAAAGCGGTGGAGGCCAAAAATAAACAAGCGAGTATCGAAAAAATGCGCATGGCGAAGAGTCGCGGCTCCGCTGCGGTGATGCAAGCCCGCTGAGGGATTCACCCAAACAGGAAATTCTTTTTTTGCGTGCTGCGGCGGAGGTTTTCCATGCGGCTTGAATCCCTCGCATTGGCGATGGCCTCCTCCTTGGAAATCTCACGGCTGAGGTAGAGTTGCTCCAGGTCGTCATCAATCGAGTGCATGCCATCCTTGCGGCCGATCTCAATGAGGCCGGTCAGTTGCTCCCAGCGGCGTTCCCGTATGCAGCTGCGAACGCCTGTGTTTCCTGTTAGGATTTCCGTCGCCAGCACGCGGCCGGTCCCGTCCTCTTTCGGTAAGAGGCGCTGGGAAATGACCGCTGAAAGGGAATTGGCAAGCTGCGCGATGACCTGCGGTTGCTGCTCGGCAGGGAAGGTGTCTACGATGCGATCGACCGCTTTTGGCGCGTCGATCGTGTGGAGTGTTCCAATTACTAAGTGGCCGGTTTCTGCTGCTGTGATGGCGGAGCTGATGGTCTCGTGATCTCGCATCTCGCCGACGAGTATGACATCCGGATCCTGCCGGAGGGCGTGTTTGAGAGCCTCGGCGAAGGATTTGGTGTCGCTGCCGACTTCCCGCTGCTTCACGAGCGAGGTGGCATTTTGGAAAACATATTCGATGGGATCTTCGACGGTAATAATGACGCCGCTGCGTTGTTGGCTGATGTGTTGAATCATCGAGGCCATGGTCGTGCTCTTGCCCGAGCCGGTGATGCCTGTGACGAGGATCAAGCCGCGTTGGAGGGCGCAGAGTTCCAGAATCGAATGTCGGTGGCCGAGCGTGCTCAATTCTGGAATCTTGTGCGGAATGTGGCGGAATGCGGCTTCCAGCGCACCACGGCTGTAGTGGGCGTTTCCCCGGAAGCGCCCGAGCTCCTCGACTTGAATGGCAAAGTCGAGTTCCCATTTTTCCTCAAGGCGGGCCTTTTGTGTTTCGTTGAGAATGTCCGCCACGAGGTCGCGGCAGGAATCGAGCGTGAGCGGTTCCTCGCCCATGGTTTGAAGTGCCCCGTGCAAGCGCATCATGGGCGGTGCTCCAGCGCTCAAGTGGACATCCGATGCGCCCGAGGCGACGGCCTTTGCGAGAAGATCGACAAGCTCGTAGGGTATGGCGTTTGGAATCATCGGCGTGTGGCTTGGGCTGCGGAGCTGATGCCTCGCAGGCTTCTGGCGAAGTCTTGGGGATTGTCGGAAAATTCCAGCGCGGTTTCCTCGGAGAGGATGCCGGTTTTGAGAAGCTCGGCGAGTGAGGTCGAGAAAGCCTTCGCCTGCCGGGGATCGGATTTTGCGAAAAGGTCCGGGATTTCGCGGCTTCTTCCCTCGGCGATGAGATTCCGCGCCGAGCCCGAGTTTGTGAAATACTCGCAAACTAAGGCACGACCGCCTTGGGTCGAGGGCGGGAGCCGCTGGCAGAGGACGCCCAAAAGCTGTGATGACAAAATTTTTCGAATTCCGCCGCGCTCTTCCATGGCAAAGAGGCTCTCCATGCGCTCGATGGACTCCTTCACATTCGACGCGTGCAGCGTGGTCAGAACGAGGTGACCGGTCTCGGAAGCCTGCAACGCGGTGGATGCTGAATCCCTGTCACGGACTTCGCCCAGGAAAATGATGTCCGGATTTTGACGCAATGAGCGGCGAAGGCCTTCGGCAAATGTCGGCGTGTCGATGCCGACCTCGCGCTGGGTGAAATGGGAGAGCCGACTCTCGAAAAGATACTCGACCGGATCCTCAATCGTCACGATATGGCGTGATGCCGTGCGATTGAGCGAATCCAAGAGTGCCGCCATGGTGGTTGATTTTCCAGAGCCCGTGGGGCCGGCGATGACGATGATCCCGGATTTTGATTTTGCCCATTGGAGGAGGAGGTCCGCCGGAGCTCTCAAGTCCTCAAGCGACGGGATGTCCCGGCGGATTCTGCGCAAAACCGCCCCTCGTTGTCCAAGTTGACGGTGAAGGTTTACGCGGAAACGCTCGCCGGACTCTGTCGAGAGACTGGCATCGTGGTCCAAGTCGGTTGGTTGTGCTCGACACGCTTTCCATAGCGCATCCATGTCCTCAACCATGGGATTCGCGCATTCGACGGGAAAAAGCTCGCCGTTGATGCGAAAAAGCGGCGTTGTCTCGACGCGGAGGATCACATCGGAGGCTTTGTTTTCTGCCGAGGATCGCAAAATCTCGTTCAGGAGGGGCGTCAGCATTTCGAAGCTCTACGCGCCACCTCGCAGGATGTCGAGAGGTTTATGGTATGCCAGAACTCGGCAAATTCTGCCTCTTTTGCTTTTCAAGGGGGGCTTGCGACTCGCGAATACAGGGTGGCACAGCGGATGCTGTGTAAATGACACTATGGTTGAAGGAATTTACACAAATGCTGCCTCGCTTTCGGCTCTTGAGCGGTGGCAACAAACTATCTCGCAAAACCTTGCGGCAGCCAATGTCGCCGGTTTCAAGAAGGCCAATTTTGCTATCGAGAGCGACGAGAAGAAAACCACCGAATACTCGCCCGATGGAGTCACCGCCGCCAAGCACTCCGGAGGCATACCTTCCCGCACGACCAGCGTGAATTTTGCCCCTGGCGACATGAAGGTTACCGGGAAAAACACCGATTTTGCGGTTGATGGCCCCGGTTTTTTCCAAATCCAAAATGCCGATGGAAAAAACCTTTACACAAGAGATGGCGAGTTTCACATCAACCAAGACAATGTTCTTGTCACCAAACACGGTCTCCCCGTGCTCGGAGATGGCGGCCCCATCACAGTCAATCCCGAGCAAGGTGAACTCTCTGTGGCGAGAGACGGCTCGATTTCCCAAGCCGGGAATGTGCTCGGGCGCTTGAATCTCTACGATTTTGACGATCCAGATCAATTGACACGCGTCGAGGGTGGTTTTTTTGAAGCTCCCGAAGGTGCCAATCCACAGGCCCTCGAACAAGTGGCTATCACCCAAGGCGCCATCGAAGCGAGCAATGTCATGCCCATGACTGAACTCGTGAATCTCATCGCGGTGTCGCGCGCCTACGAGGCGGCCCAGCGCTCGGTCACCTCGCACGACGATCTCATTTCAAAAGCCATCAACTCACTCGGCGCAACCGCCTAACCCTGAAATACTATGTTAAGAGCCCTACAAGCCGCTTCCACTGGAATGGAAGCCCAACAGATGAACCTCAACACCATCGCGAACAACCTCGCGAATGTGAACACGACCGGTTTCAAGAAAAACAAAATTGAGTTCCAAGACATGCTCTACCAGAAGAAGCGCGAGGTTGCTGCCGAGCAGGGTGCCGGAAATCTCACGCCCACTTCGGTGGAAGTCGGAAATGGCACCCGAGTGGTCTCGACGGCAAAAATCTACACTCAAGGCCCAGTCACGCAAACCGGAGAGAAAATGGATGTCGCCATTCAAGGTGATGGCTTTTTCGAGGTTCAGCGCCCCGACGGCACCACCGCTTACACACGCGATGGCGGCTTCAAGTTGGGCTCCGATGGACGCGTTGTGACCAATGACGGTCTGCCCGTTCTGGGCGGTTTCCAGCCGATTCCGGTGGATGCCCAGAATGTCACCATTTCATCGACCGGCCAAGTCACCGTCGAGACTCCCGGCGGTCAGCAGAACTTCCAGTTGCAGTTGGTGCGTTTCAACAACCCCGCCGGACTTCGCAGCGCTGGCGGCAATCTTTTTGACGAAACCCCTGCCAGCGGTGCTCCCAATTTGGGAAATCCTGCTCAGGCTGGATTCGGCTCGCTTCTGCAAAAACATCTTGAAACCTCGAATGTCAATGTCGCCGAA
>JBIKUM010000005.1:0-21143 GCA_044347585.1 Terrimicrobiaceae bacterium | reverse complement strand
AGATGGTGAACATGATTCTCGCCCAGCGCGCCTATGAGGTGAATGCCAAGGCGATTCAATCATCCGATCAGATGATGGAGCAGGCTAATAACATTAAGCGTTAATGAATCTTCTCACCGCAATTTTTCTTCCCATCGCGGCGGCAGCCTCGCTACAGGCTGCCGATCTGGGAGGTATTACCGCTCCGTTGGCCCATGCGCCGACAAATCCGCTGGCCGCGACTTTTCAAAAAGCCGAGCCTGCATCCGCTCCGGCCGTGGTCACGGCTCCAAACGCTGTGACCATTGGCGAGCGCGAACTCGTCGATGCCTTGCAACGGGAACTCACTGCCCGCTACTCGATCGACGGGGATCTCAAAATCTCGCTTACCCAGGACTGGAAACCGCTCGAAATCCGCAACGGCCGCGATTGGAAGCTCGTCATCGATCAAGCTCCGCTCGGAGGGCTTTCCTCCAGGCCTCAAATCCGCTTCCACATTGTAGCCGGTGGCAATCAAATCGGTTCCTGGCAAGAAACCCTCCGCGCCTCTCTCTGGCGTCCCATCTGGATCGCTACCCGCCGCTTGGACCGCGGTGCCACGCCGGATTCCTCCTCCTGCGCCCTCAAAAATATCGATACTCTTGCTGAAAATCTCTCCTATGTCCCGGCGGATACCGATCTTTCCATCTACGAGATGGCGCAAGGCGTGGGACAAGATCGCCCGCTCACTTCGCGCGACCTCTCCCTGCGTCCGCTGGTTCGCAAAAATCAACTTGTTGATGTGATTGTTTCCGAAGGCTCCCTCAATATCACCATGAAGGGTCTGGCACTTGGCACGGCTGGTGCTGGGGAAATGGTAAGTATCCGAAATCCAGATAGCCGCAAGGACTTTCAAGCCAAAGTCGTCGGCATCAATACCGTTCAAGTCAAATTTTGATCTCCACCATGAAATTTTCGTCAGTATCCCTCGTTTCCGCCTGTGCATTTTCCGTTTTTGCCTTGGGTTTTAAACCAGCCCAAGCCGGATCCCTTTGGCTGAAGGAAGGCTCCACCGAGCAGAGTATGTTTGCCGATAAGATCGCCCGCAACATCGGCGATATTCTCACGATTGTTGTCTCGGAGGACACCTCGACCCAGCAAACCGCCCGAATCAAGACCTATGAGAATACTCAAGGCGGCACGGGTATTTTTCCTGCACTGAATGCAACATTGAACGGTTTCGTTCAAGCATTGCCAAGCTGGCTGAGCAAGCAGTCCGGAGGAACGGTAGATGAGGGCGATGTCACTATCCCAACCCTCGACATCGCCGCCAAGAGCGAGTGGAACGGTGGTGGTGACACTCAAAACACTCTTACTTTAACGAACCGCACTGCCGTTACGGTGGTGGATGTTTTGCCAAACGGAAACCTCGTCGTGGAAGGCGCCAAAATCATCCGCGCCGGCCAAGAGTCCCAATACGCCTACATGCGCGGCATTGTTCGCCCGATCGACATCGCCTCCGATAATACCGTTCCTTCCACCAAAATCGCCGATGCCCAAGTTGAGTTTATTCCCGAAGGCGAGCTTACTGAAGCCCAGAAGAAGGGTTGGCTCGTGCGTATATGGGATAAAATCAAGCCGATGCCTTAATTTTTTAAAATCGTGAAAAAGCTTGCTCTCATTCCTCTTCTCACAGCCATTCTTGTCAACCCGCTCCCCGCGCAGGTCGGGGACTCTTCGCCCATTACCCTCAACTACTCCGGTGGTTCCCGCATCAAGGATCTCATCGATGTCGAAGGCGCGCGGGACAACCAATTGAACGGCTACGGACTCGTGGTCGGTCTCGCTGGCACAGGTGACAGCAAAATCGACTCGACTCTTCAGAGTATTGCCAATGCTTTGAAAACCTACGGCATCAATGTGCCTGCTGATGACATCAAGTCCGGCAATGTCGCCGCCGTTATGGTAACCGCAGATATTGGGCCCTTTTCCAAACCTGGTTCCCGCATTGATGTTACAGTCTCATCCATCGGCGACTCAAAAACACTTCAAGGAGGCGTCCTTCTCCAAGTGCCGCTTCAAGGTGCCGATAAAACAGTCTATGCCGTTGCTCAAGGTCCCATCGCCGTGGGAGGCTTTCTCGGCGGTCAAGGCGGACCCGGTGGTGCGACTGTTCAGAAAAACCACCCCACCGTTGGCACAATCCCGAATGGAGCCATCGTGGAACGAGAAATTCCCACGCAGATCGTTCAAAACGGTTCCTTGAATCTCAATCTCCGTGAGGCGGACTTCATCTCAGCCGCTCGCATGGCTGAGGCGATCAACCGCGTGTTCCCGAACACCGCCGTGGCACGCGATGGACGCACCGTGAATGTGATCGTCCCGCCGGAATACAACTCCTATGAAGTAAATTTCCTCGCCAGCCTCGGTGGTATCGAATTGGAGCCGGATTCCGTCGCCCGCGTCGTCATCAACGAGCGCACCGGCGTGATCGTCGCCACATCCAATGTCCGCGTGTCCAAGGTGGCCGTCAGCCACGGTTCGCTTACGATTTCCATCGCCTCCACACTCACCGCCAGCCAGCCGAACGCCCCGCTGATCGGCAATGCCGCCGGCCAGACTGCTATTCTGCCAAGCACCACGACTGATGTGACTGAGCAAAAAGGCTCCTTCAAAGTCGTCGAAGAAGCCCCTACTATCGAGAAGGTGGCCGCCGCACTCAATGCTCTCGGCGTTTCAACCCGCGACATGATGTCCATCTTTCAAACCATGAAACGCGCTGGTGCCCTCCAAGCCGAACTCGTCTTGAACTAAATTTATGGAAATCTCAGCCCTCACTCCCCACATCCAATCCGGCCTGAAACCGGCAAACGGCAAAATTTCCTCACCCGAGGATGCAAAAATTGCCGACTCCTGCAAACAGTTCGAATCGATCCTCTGGCGCAGCATGCTTGAAAAGGCCCTGCAGCCCATGATGAATCAAGATGCGCCGGGAGCCGATAAGACAGGGACCTACAACTACTTCCTCTCAAATTCCATTTCCGAATCCATAAGCGGAGGTCCCAACGGCATCTCCTCGCTCCTCCAAGCCCAACTTTTGAAGAAACCTCAATCCATCTAACACTATGAACATCCAAGAGAAATTCAAAGAGATCGTCGCCGCATTGCAAAACGAACTCCAAGAGTATGGAGGTCTGCTCCACCTCTTCGATCGTCAGCAAAATTGCATCATCCACCAGGACCCAACGGGATTTTTGGACATTAATGTCGATGTGGACGAGCAAATCGCTAAACTCACGCACATTCGCGAGCAGCGCGAGGAATTGGTTCGTCAGACGGCTGTTGCGATTGGAAAGCCCGCCGATATCACGCTCTCCGCCCTCACACATACCTTCCAACCTGAGCACCAACCGCTCCTCCGCGCCCTCATTGACGAGATCAACGACCTCATCACACGCACCCAGCGCCGCACCCGTCAAAATCGCATGCTTCTCGCCCAGTGCGTGGAGTCGGCACGACAATTGCTAGGAGTGAGAAACCCCGGAGCAATGCCCGGCACCTACGGGGCACACGGACAGATCAGAACAACATATATTCAGGAAAAATATACAGCGGCCGTCGCCTGACGAGTCCAGGCCAAGCCGCCTCGAAAACTCAACAAGGAAGTTAAATTATGTCAGGCCTCATCGGATCACTCCAGAACAGCAGTGGCGCCCTCCGCGTCCACTCCAAAGGTCTCGAAGTCGCGGGAAAAAACCTCGCGAACATCAACAACCGTGGCTATTCCAAAGAACGCGTCGCAATCGGTGACCGCGGATCTATTGACACAGGCATCGCCACCGAGAGCATGGGCGTGGAAGCCATGGGCCTCCGCCAAAACCGCGACGCTCTCCTCGACAAGAGCGTTATGCGGGAAATCACTTCCACCAGTTCCCTCGAAGCCGCCAAAAAAGTCCTCGAAAGCGCAGAAATCGCCTTGGGGCAGTTTCTTGATCGCACCAAAGATTCGACTTCCATACAGAATGCTCCTGGTGCCAGTGGTGGTGGCATCAGCGATGCGCTTACAGATTTCTTCAATGCTTGGGAAAGCTTTTCAGTTAAACCCAATGATGTCGGAGAAAAGCAACTCCTCATTGCCAAGGCTCAGATTCTTGCGGAAAAAATCAACGCCACTGACAAGCGCCTCGATCAAGTTCAATCTGATGCCGATGCCCAGGTTCAAACCGATGTCGGCGTCGTAAACGGCCTCTTGGCCGAGATTGCCAAAACAAACGAATACATCGCCAAAGCCGAGCTTGTTAAACCCTTCTCCGCTGTTGATCTGCGCGACCAGCGCCAAGCCAAACTGGAAGAATTAGCTCAATACATCGATGTCACTTTTACACCTGATACTCTGGGCCAGATAACTGTTACATCTGGAACTACCGAACTTATCAAAGGGAAAACGGTTGCTGGTCAGACGATTAATGCTACCACTGGCGTAATTACAGGGCCATTCAACTACAATTCAGCCACTAAAAAAGTTGAGTTTGATAAAGACGGCTCAGGCGTCGGCAGTGCGCCGGTTGACTTTTCAGCCAAAGGCAAGCTTCAAGCACAAATTGATGCCGCTTACATGAATGCAGGAAGCTCCCGCGAACAAATCAAAGACCTTGCCATTCAGCTCAAGCAAGAAGTCAACAACACCTACAATGCCAATGGCGGAACAGGGGATTTATTCACATTTTCGACAACCTCTACAGGCCTGTTAAACCTTCAATTTACTTCTGTTTCGCCAACAGCCGGAACTGCAGGTGGAAATAAGCGTGCTCTAGAAGTTGCGGAATTGGGAACTCATATTGAACCTGCTTCGACGAAAAAGGTGCTTTCGACTTCTACAAATCATACATTAGTGGATGGCGAAACAGTAACAATTGGGGATGATCTCAAGCAATACAAGGTGGAAGTTCTTTCAGATAAGTCTTTCATGTTAAGATCTGATAAGTTGCCTGCAACCAATCCTCCCTCCTATGAGTATACCGTTCCATCCGGATCTTTGGATATCAGAAGAAGTGGAACCCCAAACCCAGTAGCCACTGTATTGGCTACAGGTATACGCACCCTTGATTTTCAGGGCTCCTTCGCCTCCAATTTCAACAAGACCGTCACCATCCTTGCCCAAGAGCTGAACACGACGAACATTCGTCTTGAAGACCAGAAGCTTAGCCAAGAAATGGCCGTCAACAACCGGGATCAATACAGCGGTGTTTCCCAAGACGAGGAAATGACGGACATGATGAAATTCCAGCGCAGCTTCCAGGCGTCCGCCCGCCATGTGAATGTCATCGACACCCTGCTCGAACAAGTTGTCAACCGCCTTGGAGTAGGCTAAGAAAGCTAAATCGCCATGAGAGTCACCTTCAATTCCTTCCCGGACACCCTACTCGGTCGCCTCCAATCACTGGGCAAAGAGCAAAACAAGTCCCTCACCCAGCTCAGCACTGGTCAGCGCCTCGCCGCGCCAAGCGACGATGCGCCTGCCATGCAGCGTATTCTCAACCTCAGGACCGAGAAAAAACAAAATCAGCAGTTTTATCGCAACGCAATCGATGGCCTTGAAAAGAGCAAGGTCACATTCTCTTCGCTTGAGCAAATCAAGGACCTCGTTGTCCGTGCCTCCGAACTCTCGGCAAACATCAACGGAGCCACCTCCGAGCCAGAATACAAAGCCAAAGCCTCCGAAATCAACCAACTCATTGAGCAGGGTTTGAATGTCGCCAACACCAAGCTCCGAGGAAATTATCTTCTTTCGGGCGATTCAAATTCCACGATTCCGTTTGTGGAAACCAGGTCGCCGGATGGGAAAATTGCTTCGGTTTCCTACAATGGCAGTTCCTCCGAATCAAAAATCCACATCGGAGAGGGCGAGTCGGCATCAATCACCGTGGGTTCAATGGCGGATGAAAATCGGGCTGTGGCTGACACTTTGTCTAAGCTTATTGAATTAAGGAATGCCATGTCGGCAGCTCCCTCGGCAACCAAGACTCAATCCATTCTTGATCTCCGTGCAAAAGTGCCTGTGAAACTTCCTGCCACTACTGCATTGGGCACCACCATCAATCTCCCTGCTGAGATCGCTCTTGGCGATCAGGTTACTTTTGATTTCACCGCAGGAAAGGGCACGCCTCTTCAGTCGGGACAAAGATATTATGTCGTGGACCTCGGGTCGGGAAACAAGGGGGTTTCGATGACTCCTAATGGGACGCCGATAACTTTAACGCAACAGATCGATACCGCATCCACCGTCTCGAAAGTTCGTTTGGACACTGTTGAAGACACTATCCTCTCAGCCCTCTCCCGTGCCGGCACCATCCAATACCGCCTCGAAACCGCGATGAAGGATCTCGAAGTCCGCTACGAGGGCACCGAGAAACTCATCTCCACCGATGCCGACATCGACTTTGCCGAGGCCACTGTGCGCCTCAACCGTGCTCAAATGGCTTATCAGGCGGCCATCCAGAGCGGCGCTAGGATTCAGAGCAATTCTCTGCTCGACTACCTGCGCTAATTTCTTTAGCTAATCTGCATCATGCTCGTTGAAGCCTCGATCTCGGGTCAGCAGGAATTTGTTCCTGATGAGTCGAACAACAAATTTTTCATGCCGGAGGGTCTTATCGGTCTTCCGGATTTCAAAAGGTTCGAGCTCATTGTGGACCCGGAGAGTCTGCCTTTCGTGGTGCTGCGAGCCGTCGAGGGCGATGAAATCCAAATCCCGGCCGTCGAACCAGTCGGGTTGGTTGAAAATTACCGCCTCGACATCGGAGACGCTGACGCCGAAATGCTTGGCCTCGTCGGCGCAGATTCAAATCCCCTCATTCTCAATGTAGCGACCATCAAGTCCTACGAACCGCAGAAGGTGACACTCAACCTCGCGGCCCCTATCCTCATCAACCGTCGCACACGGGTGGGAAAACAAGTCGTTCTGATGAATTATCAGAACTACTCGACCACCCATGTCCTCATCGACGAAACAGCATAAGCATCCACAGAAAGACCACTCCGATGCTTACACTTTCTCGAAAAATCAACGAAACGATCCAGATCGGTGACAACATCGTCCTGATCGTAAAGCGTATTGACGGCGACAATGTGCGCATCGGTATCGAAGCGCCCAAGACCATCCCTATTTACCGGGGCGAAATCTACGAGGAAATCAAAGCCCAAAACCTCGAAGCCATCCGCAATCCCCAGACCTCGCTTACCAAGCAAAACCTCGGCAAGCTCCGCCTCGCTGCCCAAGCCGCCCGCGACGCCGCTGCACGCAAGGCCGCAGAGGGACCCAATAAGGAGTAGGGGGGGCGAAAAAGTTTAGACATGATGGCAGGAGAAACATGATTAGCAGGAAGTGTTCTGCCGATTTGAGCGGTGTTATCTGACTTTCCCCCTCTCTGTGTCCTCTGTGTTCTCCGTGGTAAAATAAAACCCTTTCTGCTTCGCATAGATTCGCGATCACTCCAAAAACTTCCTGCTTCCTCGCGGCGCAAACCTCCCGATATTCGCCTTCGGGTTTCGCATGTCTCGAGTCGATTCATCCATCGGCAAAAACCCCGCATTCCCCGAAGCAAAGGACACCATCGCCTTGCCACCATGCCGGAAGTGCGCGGTGACCTCGCGCTCGTCGATGCCGTAGAATTCCTCAAGCATCGGATTGCGTGCTGAGGCCGGCCTCTGAAATGTATTCACCTGCGCTGCCGTAAAAAAAACCACGACCTGCGACGGATCGGAGAGCGCCGTTTGCCTCTTGAGCACGCCGCTTCCCATGAAGCCTCCGCCGAGAAGCGTGTTATAGCCCACTCCGATATAGCCATTCCGGTATTTCGGTTTGAACGCCTTTCCGCCCAGCGCAAAGCTCGGATCCGGCCGGAATCCCTTCGGCACATAGTTTGCCAGCGGACCCTTGGTTGGATCAAAATTCCGCTGCCCCTCCGGGCTACTCATGCTCGTCGAACTCTCAAACCCAAACCACCAGGTTGCCCCCGCTCCATTCGCGGCATCATTCGTCCGGTAGGGCCAAAAAGTATAGTTGTTGTCGCCCAAGTAAGCCATGCCGCCCGCTGCCAGTTGACGAATATTGTTAGCCGAAACAGCTAGCGACGAACTCGCGTAAGCCTGCTTCGCCGCCACAAAAACAATTGCTCCCAAAATGGTCACTATCGCCATCGAAATCATCAGCTCCACCAGCGAAAAACCGCGAGAAGGGGGCATGGCCGTCCCGGCCGTGCAGGCACTGGCTACCCTTGAAAAACGGAATCTATTTTTCACAACTCCGCCAACCGCACACACAGGCGGGACGCCTGTGCCCCTCTCTTGACACAAAGTCCCGGCCAGCGCGCCCGCCCTCGGGTGCCCCGCCATGCACCCTCGCGGGGAGGTTGTAACAAATGCGCCCGAAGGCCGCTGGACACCTCCCTCACGCATTGGCCCGTCGTCTTAACATGAAAAAAACGAGTGCAATCGTCACAAGAATCGCCACAGATGGCTCGGGGACTGATGCCGCAAAAGGTTGCGCTACCGCAGTTGTTGCAAATCCCGGAGCGAAACTGAACGCATCCCATGAACCGTCCACCAGTTCACGATCAGATGCACCGATGGGTGAGGTGGTCCAGGTTACTGACGAATAAGCCTCAGCTGCAGAGGTGTTGTAAGTATAAAGAGTCGTATCTCCCCAATTTGTGTAATCGAAATTCCCTCCGAAAATACTATACGCCCAATACCCAGTCGCCCAATCTGCGCGTGTGCGGTTCTGATTACCATCATTAAAGCCGATTGAAAAAAGAGAATCCCCGAAACCATAGCGCTCCATCGTAAGGGTCATGCGACTATCAGAACCCGTGGAAGTCCCCAAAATCGTCGTAGGATCGCCTGGTGGCGTAACTGTCGTCATCCCCGCAATCGCCTTGAGCATGCCGATGCCCGTCGCATTCCCGCTCCAGCGATATCCCCATGCCAGCGAGGTAGGCGTGCCGCCGTCGTTCCATTGCAGCACCAACGCTGAGCGATTCGTCCCACTCCCCGTCCACAACTGAATATCATCAAAGCTCTGCACCAGCGTCTGCGCTCTCAAGCCGAAAGCACCGACAACAAGCAGCGAGGCTGCCAATACTATCTTCTTCATTTTTGTCCTTGTTTCAAACACGGGGATCTCGAAGGACAATCCCTTCCCCCGTTTTGTGAAAGGACTACCCCCGTCACGGACAGTCATGCGCTGCCCGCGCACCGATTTCAGGTGCTGTGCGGTTTTCTCCGCCGGTTCGAACCCGGACTTTGACCTTTGCGCGACAGTGAGGGACTTCCACCCTTGCTTTCCTAGGCCGACGGATTGGTTGAAATGTGAAAAAGAGCTGTTCGAAAAATTCGGGCATCTAACCAAGCCGAGCCGCTTCGAAGGCGCGTCTTGTTTAAATGTATCCTCATATTCGAATATGTTGATACGTTATGTCAACGCAAAAAATTTTCAAATTTCAGAAATCCCCTTGTGCAAGGAGGGCGTGTGAGACGCCAAGCCAAGGGAGCATGGGCGTCCCGCCCGTGTTGGCGCTGATTTCCATTTCGAATGAAGTCATCTCTTTCCCTCTATCCAAGAATTTTTCCTGGAGGATATCAGGATACACGAAGTTTGAGCTTTGAATCAACCGCCTGAACCTGCAAAAGAGTCTGAAAACCTGAATCCAGCAGAATTGACCAAAGAGGGCGCTTCCTGTGACTCCCTCACATCCTGTCCTCCTGTCTTAAAATCCGTTTCCGAGGTAAAAACCTGAAATTCACCCGCAGAGGAAAAAAATGCCGACTTTGAAAGCAATCGAATGCCTTGATGGTGGCGCTTTTTTCCAGTTTTTCGACTTTTTTCCCGCTTCAAAGACTTGGCACGAGGTTTGCTCAGCTACTTATGCAGTGAAACGACCCATGGATTGGGTCACAACAAATAAATCATTATGATATCAATCAACGTAAACCCAGCGGCCAGCGGAGCTGGCCTTAACCTCGGAAAAGCTAACGAAGCCCTTCAGAAAAGCCTCTCACGGCTTTCAAGCGGCCGACGCATTGTAAACTCCAGCGACGACGCCGGCGGTCTCGCGGTTTCAATGAAAATGGCAGCAGCCCAAAAACGCACGGAAGCTACTGCAATCAACCTCAGGAACATGGTTTCTTTCTTGGATACCCAAGATGGTGCCTTCAAAGTCGCCGATAAAGTGCTTAGCCGCATGTCTGAGCTTTCCGCGCTCTCTCGCGATGTTTCTAAAAACGCAGGTGATATTGAGAATTACGACAAGGAATTCTCAAATCTCAAACTGCAAATGATGAGTCTGGCAACAGAGAAGTTCAACGGGGTTCCGCTTTTTGATGCTTCCACGCCAACTGGAAAAAAATTTACTGTGCCTACATCCGAAGACGGATCCCAAAACACGACCGTTACTCAAGCAGGACTTGCCTCGGATCCGATGCTTAAAATGATGAATAATGGGTTTCATACATTTGAAATTAATGGAATAAAATATGTTGCGCCTTTGGATTCTGATATTACAAGTGCCTCTGGATTTACAGCATACGAGATTCCTGGGGGTGTCCTTTCTCCTGTTGAGTTGACGGGATCATTTAGTCCAGGCCAGCTCAGTGTTAGAGTTACAGGCTTCCCCAATGTTGATGATGGAGATCCTGCAAACGGCATACCCCCAATTCTTTCGCAAGCCGACTTTAACAATAATAATAAACAAGTTAACATCCAAAGGACTTCAAATGGTATCTTGGATGCATCAGATCTGAGTGAGTTTCTTCTTCTTGAAGATGCAGAGGGAAGAACAATAAGGAATGGCAGCTTGAATTACTCCAATTCTGATGAATACGCCTTCCTTTCTCAAGAAGCACTTCAACAACTTGCCGACATGCGCGCCCAAAATGGTGCAGAAATGAGCCGCGTAAACTTCGCTCAAGACCTCTTGAACATCAACGCCACCAACCTTGAAGCCGCTAACAGTCGTATCATCGATGTCGATGTCGCTGCCGAGAGCAGTCAGTTGGCCCGCTTCCAAATCCTGCAGCAGGCTGGAACGGCGATGCTCGCCCAAGCGAACACCAGCCAGCAGTCGCTCGTTCGCTTGCTCCAAGGCTAATTGCCAGAAACAAGTTGAATTAACAAACAGGAGGCTCTCCGCGAGGGGAGCCTCTTTTTTGTGCTCATAGAGCCTTGTTTGGGCAACGGCGCTTCCGAAGGGTTGGCGCAGTAACACAGAATGCCCTCCACGCGATATGGGGCTTGCAACCCATTTTCCGTGTGGTTAGTAACTTCCATACTCTTTGGAATTCAAATCATGAGCACGAAGAAAAAAACGGATATTGATGAGGTTCCAGTTCAATCAAAAACGAGAGTCTCGCGGGCTAGGAGCAAGCTAGGGACTTCGATGAAAAATGTTAAATCTCCTGACAAGGAATCGACATCGGTTCCTAAAAAAACAGCGCGTCGCAGGACGACATCAGCGGTGGCGCAGGACTCGGTTGCCGCAGTCGATCTTTTAAATGACTTGGGCAGCCTGCCGCGCAGCTATGGCGAGGAGGTCATGTTCCTTGTCGCCCAGGATCCGCATTGGCTCTTTACCTATTGGGATATTGATATTTCGCGGCATCCGGGCGGTCCTTGCATTTTGAGGGTGGAGCACGCTTCGGGTGATTTGGAGCAGGAGATCGAAGTGTCGTTCGAGACGCGAAACTGGTATATTCCTGTTCAAAAAGCGGGTGGATCGTATGCCGTCGAAATGGGTTTCCACCGGTATGGAAAATGGAACTCGATTGCGCGTTCGCCGATTGTCACCACGCCGCGCGATAAGTTTTCCGAGTCGGCGGCGTTTGATTTTGCCACGCTGCCGATGCACATCAGTTTTCAGCGGCTTGTGGAAAATGTGTCGCATTCGTTTGCGTCTTCGGAGGAACTCCTGCCGGCGCTGATCAAGCTGCAGCAAACCCTCCCGTTAGGCCTGTCGAGTGGATTTCCGCTCGAGGCCCGCGACCGCGAGATTTTGCAAGCCTTGTTGGGAAGCGAGATTTTGGCTGGCATTTCCAGCGGGCAGTGGAATTCCGAGGAGTTGCACTCCGCTATATCCCAGCGCCTCATGGAAAGCCTATCATCTGCCGAGGTGGAGGAGTTTTTCTCGCGTCTCCCGCAGTGGAACTCCGAGAGTGCCCTCTTCAGCGGATTTCAAAAATTGGCCACCGAACTGTCGGGTTCCTCATCGTTCCTGGGATCCACCGCCTTCGTAGGGCTTCTGGTGCGTCTTCAAGAATTGCAGACGGAGAGCAGTCTCTTCAGCGCTTTTCAAAGATTCTCCGCCGAGCTCGTGACCTCCTCTTCCTCGATGGGCTCTGCGGCCTTCGCCGGCTTGCTCGCGCGTCTTCAGCACCTGCAAGCTGAGAGCAGCCTCTTCAGCCAGTTTCAAAAGATGTCCACCGAGCTTTCCAGTTCCTCCTCGCAGCTGGGCTCCGCCGCTTTCACAGAAATTCTGGCCCTCAACCTCTCCAGTTGGCTCACAGGACTCGTCACCAGTTGGGGAGGTGCCTCGGAAACGCTGACCCGCTTGTCTGCGCCGACATCTTGGAGTGGATCCGAGTTGTCATCCGCCAGCGAGTTCGCTGCTCGCGCAGCATTGAGTTCGTGGCTCGCCGAGTCCTCCTCATCGTGGAAGGGCGGCGAAATCTCCATGCAGGCTCTGGCAGCCATCTCCAGTTGGAGCAGCGAGATCATGGCTGCGCAGGGATTCGCTGCCAGCAGTTGGAGCGCATCACAGAATTGAAACGCCGCGCCGCCAAAAACTCGCCGCCCAAGGCTGCGTCTCTGGATCGCCAAGCCGAAGAGTTTTTGCGGCATCTCGAAGCCGAGAAAAACGCCTCGCCACAGACGATTCGCACCTACCGCACTTCGTTGGAGGTATTCCGCAAATTCCGTCCCGCCGACTCTTGGACAGAACTGCGCGCCGACGACTTTCGGGCCTGGATGCTCGACATGATGAAAGCCGAAATGGCGAGATCCAGTGTGCGTTTGCGCTTCGCGGCGATGCGGGCATTCTATGCCTTTCTCCACATGCGCCGCACGATTTCCAAAAATGTGCTCCTTGAAGTCTCGCTTCCCAAAGCCGAGAAACAACTGCCCCGATTTCTCACGACCGCTCAGGTGGACAATCTGGTTGCCGCTCCCGCCGCCGCTCAAAAAAACAAGCAGGCGCCAACTTGGATGGCTGCCCGCGATACTGCGGTGATCGAACTTTTTTACTCCACCGGAATGCGACTCTCGGAACTCGTCGGCCTGGATGTGCGTGATGTTGATCCGATCAGCGAGACGGCACGCGTCACTGGCAAAGGCTCGCGCGAACGGGTCTGCCCGGTCGGCGGACCCGCCCTCGAGGCAATCCAGCGCTACCGCCACGCCGCCCGTGTGAATGCGGGGCCGCTCTTCATCAACAAATCCCGCCGCCGCCTCTCTGCCCGCGCAGTTAATTCCCTCCTGAAGCTCCGTCTGGCCCAGGCTGGACTGCCAGCCGATCTCTCGCCTCACAAACTTCGGCACAGTTTTGCGACACACCTTCTAGACAATGGAGCCGACCTCCGCAGCGTGCAGACCCTGCTGGGGCATGCCAGCCTCTCAACGACCCAGATCTACACCCATGTCACCATCGAGCGCCTCAAGGCCGCCTACATGGCCGCCCACCCGAGGGCCGAGGGATAAAAAAACCGCGCCTGCTGCCACTGAGACGCCGCTTCGCGGTTGAAGAATGGGTCAAGCCGGAGGTCGACCCTCCAAGGATTTCGCGCTGCCGCGCGGTTTTGTAGCGGCTGTCTATGACTGCCGAATCGGAGGCCCCCCAGCTCTCATAGAGACGTTGCCACAGCAATCGCGAGGCAGCGTGCTCGTGTATGCAAGGTAGGGTCGGCGCGCCGCCGCTGACCCATTTACGCGGCGTGCTTGCCAAGCCGGAGACGCGAAGCGCAGAGGCTGGAGCCGCCATTGCATCCAGAAGAAACGCCGCCTGGGCGGCTGAATCTTGGGACGCCAAGGGCCTGGCGGTTGCTTCCATGAATTATGAATTGCAACGCCACCTCATCGACAAACAAACCATGCTTGCGCCCGCAGAGCTCATAGAGCGGAAGTGATCCCCGAGACTCAGCCTGCTATTCCAAATTCTGCCGGCTTTCGGTGACCTTTGCCGTTCTGGCAGGGTTGCTTAGTTCGATGAGGTCGCTGATGATGCGAACGGCTTCATTGCGGATGGGATCGGGTTCGGGAGTTTTCTTGGCTTCCTTTTTCTCTTCCTCCGACTCATCTGATTCCTCTTCGATGTTGTATTTTTTATCGCGCTCGCGCTCGTAGGCGACGACTTCCAAGTCCTTGCGGTTGTTCTTCACGTCATCGAGTGTGAGTTGCCAGACTTTGGCATTCACCATGGAACCACGGGCTGCCCGTTCCTGCTTGCGGGCTTCCTTGCGTTTTTTCTCATCGGCGAGTTCCTTGCGGCGGATGTCCTCGTTAGTGCTGATCGTGTTTTTGGCCAAACGCTCGCGGAAGCGCTGCATGTCCTCATTCACATAAATAAACTCCTGATCGCTTTGGATGCGTTTTTTCGAGCGCTCGCGAAGCTCGTCGAGAAAGAGGTTTGCGGCGGGTGTTTTGTCCTTCGATATCAAAACAACCGGCGCCACTTCGTCGTAGTCGAGGGGGTTCTTGAGTGAGGCCTCGCCGATCTCGGCGTTGTCGGTGCGGGAGGGCAGGATGATGTCTGACTCGACGCCTTTGATTTGGGTCGATCCCCCGAGAATGCGGTAGAACTTTTGGATCGTGAGTTTGAGTGCGCCGGCCTCGGGCTTTTTGACATTGAAAAACGGAAGCGACATGGATTTGTCCAGGTCCACAATGGTTTGCACGGTGCCCTTGCCGAAACTTCGCTCGTCACCGACCACCAGCGCGCGACCATAGTCCTGGAGCGCGGCGGCAAAAATCTCGCTCGCTGAGGCGCTCAAGCGGTTCATCAAAACAATCATTGGGCCGGTGTAGGAAACCTCCGGGTTCTTGTCGCTGTTCACCGTGATCTTTCCACTCGGATCTTTGGCTTGAACGACTGGACCCTGCGGGATGAAGAGCCCGGTGAGATTGATGGCTTCTTCGAGCGAGCCTCCTCCATCTCTGCGCAGGTCGATCACGAGCCCTTCGATATTTTCTTTTTTGAGGCGTGTCAGAAGCGCTTCGACATCCACAGTCGTGCTCTTGGGTTCCCCGTCGCCGCTCATGTTGGCGTAGAAGGACGGCAAAGTGATCCACCCAATGCGGGCCACCTTGCCTTCGGCATTCGTCACATCCAGAAGCTCGGCCTTGGCCTCCTGGTCTTTCAATTTCACCTCGTCACGGGTGATCTCGATGATCGAGCGCTTCGAGGGATCATCCGCATCGTTCGGGATGACCTGCAGGCGGACGATGGAGTTTTTGGCTCCCCGGATTTTTTCCACCACCTTGTCGAGTTTCATGTCAACGACATCTTCAAACTCCTTCTCCCCTTGTCCCACAGCCAGAATGCGGTCGCCAACCTTGAGGCGACCATCGCGGTCGGCTGGTCCTCCGGGAACGATTTCCATGATTTTCGTGTATCCATCCTCCGAGCGCAGGACGGCTCCAATGCCCACCAGCGAGAGCTTCATGTTGATCTGGAAATTCTCCATTTCCGTCGGGCTCATGTATTCCGAGTGGGGGTCGTAGCTTTGTGTGAGGGCCTTCAGGAAGGTGCTGGTGACATCATCCGGGCTCATCTCTCGCACATTCCGCAGGGCCTGGTCGTAGCGGCGCGTGACGGTTTCCTCAGGGGAGCGGAGTTTCAATTCGCTGAGATGTTCCTGAAGGAGTTCGGCCTCCACACGGTCGCGCCAGATTTTATCGGCTTCCTCGAGGTTTTTTGGCCACGGGGATTTCTGGCGGTTCAGCTCGACTTCGCGCTTGCCTTTGAAGTCGTATTTTTTTGTCGCCAGTTTTTTGTTCGATGAGACTCGGTTTTCCACGCGTTCCTTGAAGCGGTCAAAAATTTCCCTCGAAGGCGAGAGGTCGCCGGAGCGGATGAATTTGTGCAATGACTCGGCGTATTTCAGATTGAATTCATCGATATCCTGCTGGGTGAAATAGAGCTTGTTGTAGTCAAGGAGTTCCAGGTAGGTCGCAAGGAGCTTTGCAGACATCTCCCCGTCCATTTCCTTGCGGCTGTAGTGGGCCTGCTGGAGCCAATTTGCGACGGCCAAGGCGACTTGCCCCTGATCGACCGCGTTGGATTTTTCGGCGCGAACCGGCAGGAGGAGGACCAACGCCGTGAAGATGGAGGCGATGGCGTGTTTGGAAAAATTCATGATGATTGGATTGAAAACCTTGCAGAGATCCCGACAAAAATCAAATCTCCGCTTCCTCATCATACGACCCGATAGCACATGAAGCCGTTCAAAATTTTCACCGGAGGTCCGCTGGACACCAACGCCTACTTTTTCCAGACCCCTGCGGGAAACCTTCTTTTCGATGCTCCGCAAGGCGCCGACGATTATTTTGCTGGGGAGAAGATCGATTGGTTGCTTCTGACCCATGGACATTTCGACCATGTGATGGATGCCGCAAAAATCCAGCGTCGCCATGGTTGCCGCGTTGCTTTTCACCCGGATACCGTTCCCATGCTGGCTGACGGGGCTTTTTTCAAGAAGCATGGATTCGACATCCAATATGAGCCTTGCAAGGCGGATTTGCTTCTCGAAGAAGGCGAAACTCAAGCCATCGCCGGACTCAAAATCCTCTGCCTCCATGTGCCTGGCCATTGCCCGGGGAGTTTGTGTTTTTATTTTGCCGAAGACGGTTTGCTCGTGGCGGGAGATGTTCTTTTCCGCGAAGGGGTAGGGCGCTGGGATCTGCCGGGCGGCGATGGTCCGCTCCTCTTCGATGGCATTCGCAAAAAAATCTTTCCACTCGACTCGGCGACTCGCGTCCTGCCGGGCCATGGCCCCGAAACCACGGTCGGCCATGAAATCGAATGGAATCCGTATGTTGGCGAGGTCTGAAATTCCAAGCTCGACAGACCACAACGGATTCCGCATTTCTTACTGAAGCTACCCACCAACCCCGATCTACTTTATGCCAAGTTTCAACTATGTCGCACTCGACGCCCGAGGCCAGGAAACCACCGGTGTCATTGACGCCGCCTCCCAAGCCGAAGCCGTAGCCCAGATCAGGCAGGCGGGATACTTTCCCAAGTCGATCACGGAGGGAGGCAAGGCCCCCAAACGCAAGGCCGCAGCGCCTTCGGCATCCGTCGCCAAGAAGGACATCAAGATCAACCTGAACATCCCCTTCCTTGAAAAGAAGACGATCAAGGGACGGACTCTGATGATTTTCACGCGGCAGCTTGCAACGCTGATCGACGCTGGCTTGCCACTCCTTCGCGGGTTGACTGTCCTTTCCAAGCAGGAGCCCGATCCAGTCCTTAAAAAAACCATCGTTTCCATAGCCGACTCCGTCCAAGGCGGAGGCACATTTTCCGAGGCGCTGGGCGGCCACCCGCGTATCTTCAACAAGCTCTACATCAACATGGTCAAGGCGGGCGAACTCGGTGGTGTGCTCGAGATCGTTCTGCTGCGTCTCGCCGAGTTCCAGGAGAAAGCGCAAAAGACGAAAAACAAAGTCGTCTCGGCCATGTTCTATCCTGTGATTGTCTTGGTGATTGCTATCATCATCATGGCTTTCTTGTTGGTTTTCATCGTTCCGAAATTCGAAGCCATTTTTGCCGATATGCTCGGTGGTAAGCCACTACCCGGGTTGACTCAGTTCGTCATCGGAACCAGTAATTTCGTTAAAAACAACCTTCTGCTCATCATTGGAGCGATCGCAGGACTCGCCGTGGCATACAAATTCGCTTCCCAAACCCCGAAAGGCTCTGCCTTCATCGACGCGTTCTTGCTACGCGCCCCGCTTTTCGGCGATCTCACGAAGAAAAGTGCGATCTCCCGTTTTTCAAGAACCCTCGGCACTCTCGTCACAAGTGGCGTCCCGATCCTGCAAGCTCTCAACATTACACGCGAGACCGCAGGCAACGCGGTTATCGCCGGGGCCATCAACCGCGTTCATGACAGCGTGCGCGAGGGCGAGTCGATTGTGCAGCCACTCGAAGCAAGCGGGATTTTTCCTCCCATGGTTGTCAGTATGATCGATGTCGGTGAGGAAACCGGTCAGTTGCCGGACATGCTTCTCAAGATTGCCGATGTTTACGACGACGAGGTGGATAATGCCGTCGCAGGCCTGACTTCCATGCTCGAACCGGTGATGATTGTTTTCCTGGCTGTCGTGGTAGGAACAATCGTCATCGCCCTCTTCATGCCGCTCATCAGCATCATTTCCGGAATGCAGCAGTAGAAATACACGGCTTCGCAAGCTCCCCGCTTGCGGAGCAGGGCTTGCAAGCAAGCGGCGCGCTGGTAATCTCTGCGCCTATGAAATTGATCCTCTCCGCCACTTTGTTGCTGGCGGTCGCGTCTCCGGCCTTTTCCCAAGAACAGACCGCCCGCTCGACAGACCTTTGGCAGATCATTCAATCCGGCGGCCCGGTCATGTATCCGCTTGGCGCCATTTCTGTGCTAGGACTCATGTTGATTCTCGCCTACCTAATGACCATGCATCGCGGTGCAGTGGTGAGCAACCGCTACATGCAAGCAGCGGATGCGCTCATTCGAAAAGGCGACTACCTCGGCCTCCTGGCCGTTTCAAACCGCCATAATGAAGCCATCGCAAGCGTCATGGAACGGGCGCTGAATTTTCTCACAAAAAATCCCACGGCATCGATGGCGGAGGTGCGGGAGATCGCCCAAGCCGAGGGCATTCGTTTGGCGAGCCTCTGGAATCAACGCATCAGCTATCTTGCAGACATCGGCTCCATTGCGCCGATGCTTGGTCTCCTCGGCACCGTTCTCGGCATGATCACCTCTTTCACGGTTGTGGCCAACGATGTCGTTTCCTCCCGTCCCATGCTCCTCGCCGGCGGTGTGGCGGAGGCTCTCATCACCACAGCGGCTGGTCTGCTCATTGGCATTCCTCTCATGGCCTCCTACGCCTTCTTTCGCGGTCGAGTGCAGGGAATGATTTCCGATCTAGAGGCTGCCTCCACCGTGCTGCTTGCCCACATCAGCGTGGCCAGATCGAACGACTGAAATGAATTTTCGCGGTTCCATTCAACCCGCCGCGCCGGGCTTCCAGATCGCTCCCATGGTGGACATCGTTTTCCTCCTGCTCATCTTCTTTTTGGTGACCTGGAATTTCTCGAGGAACGAAACCGAGTTGGAGGTGAAGGTGCCAAAGGCCCGTGAAGGCAAGGAAACCCGCCGTGCTGTCGGTGAGGTCATTCTGAATATCAAATCCGACGGCACAGTCGTGATGAACCGCCGCTCGATGGATTCTACAGCGCTCTTGGAAACCCTCACCAAGATTGTCTCCCTATATCCCGACCAGGCCGTGATTCTTCGTGCGGATGAGAGCACGGACTACCGGCATGTCGTGGATGTATTGGATGCATGCCGCCGCGCCAATATCTGGAATGTTGCCTTCGCGACGAGCCGTCAGCAATGAAGAGGGTTACGATTCTTGCGGCTCTTGGCACGGTCGCCATTTGCAACGCCCAAGAGGTGCGCCGCGCCTTGCCTGCAAATGCGCCATCGGTGGATAATTATGAGAATCCCTCGTGGATGGACCGCCTCCCCGATGGACAGCCAGTTGAGGTCCGCCGGGCCGAGTCGGTAAAGCCTGCCAGTCCTGCTGTTCCACCAGCAGTTGTCGAGCCCTCTCCCGTTCCTGCAACCGCGCAGCCGACTCCTTCAGCCACTGTTTTGGATGACCCTCAAAACATTCGCATTGCGCCATCTGGTGGTGCGGGTTCCCCTGCGGAATCGGTGCTGAGCCGCGCGAACACCCTCTACTCGCGCAAACTCTATGACCTGGCCATTCCGGAGTATGAGGCCTTTCTGATTGCCGACTCGTCGGCGCCTATGCGTGATGAAGCCCTTTTCCGCCTGGCCGAGTGTCACCGCATGGCAGGAAACGCGGCTGCCTCCCGCGCCGCTTACGAGAAGCTTGTCATGCAATTCCAGACCGGCGAGTTCGCTGCTGCCGGTGCCTACCGCCTCGGAGAAATCCTCGCTGCGGAAAAACTTCACCAGCCGGCCGCCATTCAATTCGATCTCGCCGCGAGGGAGGCCAAAGAGCCCGGCATCCGCCTCGCCGCCGCCTACTTCGCCGCGCAAAGCTTCGACGCACTTCAGCAAAATCAATCCGCTGAAGACCGCTACAAGGCCGTTCTGGCAACCGAGGGAACGAATCCCTACCGAGAAAATGCCGCTCTGGCCCTCGCCGCTGTTCAGTTGAAACAAGGCAAAAAACAAGCCGCCCTCGAGACCTGTGAGTTTTTGGCAAACACCTCGACATCGCCCGATGTCGCCCCACGCTCCGCCTTGCAAGCCGCCCGCCTCGCTGCGGAACTTGGTTCGACGGCCAAAGCCCTCCAGCTTTTCGACAAAACTGCATCCGGCACACAAGACTCTGCGATGAAGTCCGAGGCAATCCTCGCCGCCCTCCGCCTCCGCTATGACTTCGGAGACTTTCAAGGAATCACCCAAATGGGGGAGGGGATTGAGAAGAATCTGCCCTCCACTGCCCGCCCGGATGCCTTGGGAATCCTTGCTGCTGCTTGGAGACGCACCGGCAATGAAGAGCAAGCCAAGCGCGTCTATGACCGCATTGTTTCGGAAAATCCCAGCGCGGCATCCGCCGATGTCCGCTACCAGCGCCTGCTGAGCCTCTACGCGACGAAGGACCCCGCTCTCGTTGCCGAAGTGGACCGCTTTCTGGCGGGATCGACTGATCCGAAGCAAAGCGCCTCTGCAGCCCTTCTCAAAGCCGAGGCGCTCTTCCAAAAACCCGACTACGCCGCTGCAGCCACAGCCTATGCACCTCTTGTGGAAAATCCTTCGCTCAAGCCCGAGCAGCGATCCGCCGCGCTTTACAAGCTCGCTTGGGCACTCGATGCCTCTGGTGACAGCGCAGGCGCCATTCGTGCCTACACGGCATTCGCTGAGAAATATCCCGGCGACAAACTCGCTGCCACTGCCGT
>JBIKUM010000198.1:0-5850 GCA_044347585.1 Terrimicrobiaceae bacterium | reverse complement strand
CGCACTTGGGGCATCGTTCGTGTGGAGGGTTGAGAGAACAAGGTGGCCGGTGAGCGAAGCGTTCACCGCGATGCTGGCGGTCTCATTATCGCGAATCTCACCGATCATGATGATATTCGGCGCCTGACGCAGGATCGAACGGAGCGCTGCTGGAAAGGTCATGCCGATGCTGGCATTAACCGGCACCTGGTTGATGCCGTTCATCTGGTATTCGACGGGATCTTCCACCGTGATGAGCTTGCGGTCGGGCTTGTTCATGTAGTTCAAGCACCCGTAAAGAGTGGTGGTTTTCCCCGAGCCGGTGGGGCCGGTCACAAGAATAATGCCATCGGGCAGGTTGATACACTGCTCGAACTTGGCCTGATCGTCGGAGAGGAAACCCAAATCCGGCAGACCCAGCATGAGCGAAGTCTTGTCGAGGATACGCATGACGACGCTTTCGCCGTGCACGGTCGGGATGGTAGAAACACGAAGGTCGACGGATTTTTCACCCACCCGCACTTGAATGCGACCGTCCTGTGGCAGTCGCTTCTCGGCGATGCTCATCGTGCGGGACATGATCTTGAGACGGCTCACTATCGCTCCGTGCAGGCGCTTCGGCGGAGACTGCATTTCCTGCAGCACGCCATCAATGCGGAAACGCAGGCGCAGCTTGGTCTCGAGAGGCTCGATGTGAATATCACTCGCACGGTTCGAGTAGGCTTCCAAAAGCAGCATCGAGACGAGCTTGATGACCGGCGCGTCGCCCTCAACCGCGTCTCCTTCGTCGTCATCACGGGCGACATCCTGCCCGTCAACACCGCCCATGGATTTGAGCAAATCTGAAGTGGCATCGGCGGCATCGCCATGGAATTTGACGACCAGCTTATGAATAGCATCCGGCGTGGCGCAGACGAATTCCAATTCGCGCCTCAGCTTGTAAGTGAGGTCGTCCATCGTCTGCATGGCCATCGGGTCGGCGAGAGCAATGATGAGAACCCCTTCGCGAATGGCGATCGGCACGGCATGGTAGCGACGGGCGTCCTCAGCCGGCATTTGTTCGACTACATTGCGCTCGACCTGCATGTGCTCGAGATCCACAAACTCCATGCTGTTCTGGGCAGCCAGTGCGCGGCTCACATCCTCCTGGGTGACGAGTCCACCTTGGAGCAGAGTGTGCAGCAACCCGCCTCCGTCCATATTGGCGCGAGCGGCTTCGATCTGCGACTTGGTCAGCAGACCCAAATCGCGAAGAACTTCAACTGTGTATTCGTCAGTCTGGGACACTTGGGCGAGGAAATAAGGAGGTCTATCTACGGGAGCAATACGGCCAAGTCAACAAATGGCCACACTTCAAGCTCGGCTTGAAAGAAACATCCACACCAACACCAGACCGAGAATAATGCGGTAAACGCCGAACCCAATGAAGGTGTGCGTCTGAACATAGCGCAGAAGCCACTTCACAGCGATGAAGGAGACGATCGCGGAAACCACGGTTCCCAAGAAAAGCAGGCCCCAATGTTCGGTCGCGCCGCCGTTGAGCGCTTTGAGGATTTTGTAGGCTCCGGCGGCAAGCAGCGTTGGAATGCCGATCAGGAAGGAAAACTCGGTCGCCACGACACGATTTAGCCCGCAAAGCATGGCGAAAATGATTGTGGCTCCTGAACGCGAGGTGCCGGGGAAGACTGCGGCGAGAATCTGGGCAAACGCCACCATGAAAACAACCGGCCAAGTGATGCAGTCAGCCAACGCACGGCCGCGTAATTTTTTTTCAACCACTATGAAAAGAATGCCACCGACAATCAGCGCCCCTGCGATGGGGAAGGTGGTCTCGGGCAGTTCGATTCCGAGTTTATCAAGAGTGAGTCCGCCGACGACCGTGATGAGAAATCCAACAAAGATTTTGAAATTAAAATCCAAGCTCTGCGGACTCCGCCAGTCAGCCATCATGCGCAGGCGGTCTTTAAAAAGGGGCAGCACGGCCAACACCGCGCCGCTCTGGATTACGACATTGAAAAGATCACTCTGCCGGTAGTCCAGCCATTCCTGGAAGATCAGCAAATGCCCGGTCGATGAGACCGGTATGAACTCGGTGGCACCCTCGACTATGCCGAGGATGACGACGATCAGCCATTCAGGGAGCGCCAAGCGATTGCTCCCTTAGACAGCGCTGTCGCCGGTTTCCTCAGTGCGAATGCGAACAGCATTCTCGATCGGAAGGATGAAAATTTTGCCATCGCCGATTTTACCAGTCTTTGCCGCTGTGGTGATTGCCTGAACGGCCTTGGAGACCATGGCATCGCTCACAACGAGCTCGATTTTGACCTTCGGGAGAAAATCCACCGTGTATTCGCTGCCGCGATAAATCTCGGTGTGGCCTTTCTGACGGCCGAAACCTTTGACTTCGCTCACGGTCATTCCCTCGATACCGACCTCGGCCAGGGCCTCCTTGACATCCTCCATTTTGAAGGGCTTGATGATGGCTTCGATTTTTTTCATGTTGCTTGGAAAAAATCAGAAGCGATCTTGGCTGGCAAGCATCAAGACCACGGAGAACCTTTGAGAAAATGAAACCCATACAGTGGCGGCGCACCAGACTTGGCCGGTATCTGCGCCACCTGCCGCGCGCAAAACACATTCGTGGCACATGGATCCATCGCGTTTTCGGAGACCGGCTCTTTGCAAATGAGCTTTGGCATCCCACAGGCCAGAAATTTGCCACTGGCATGGCGATCGGCGCCTTCTTCGCACTCATGCCGCTGCCAGTGCAAATGATCGCAGCTGCTCTGGCTGCGTTTTTCCTGCGGGCAAACATCCCCGCTGCCATCGCGGGCACATGGATCAGCAATCCGTTCACCTTTCCTTTCTGCGTCTATTTTCAATACCGCTTGGGATGTTTCCTGACAGGCCGCACGCCGATGCATTTCAAGGACCCTGACCTCCTCGCATCTCTCTCGGGCACTCCGATGCCGTTTCTGGTCGGCATCATTCCTGGAGGCCTGCTTCTGGCTGCTGTGACTTATCCCGTGACGCTGATTTTGTGGGAGTGGACGACACGAAGCATCCATGCTGCAAAAAGGCGCCGCCTCGCAATGCTGGCCGCCAAGAGCAAGAGTTAGTCCTCAAGAGCGCGATGGTGGAAAAATGAAAGCGCCCCGCAAAATCACTTTCCTTGGTGAACCTTCCCGGTTGGCCGAGATACGCGAAGGCGCGAGGGAGTTTTTAGCGGGCGCGGGATTCAACGATGAGGAGGAGGCGAGAATCGTCATGGCTCTCGACGAGGCCTGCACAAACATCATCCGCCACGCGCACGAGGGCTTCCTGAAACCCGTGCGACTCGAAATGAAATGGCTGAAGAACCGCCTACGCTTCGTTCTACGGGACTACGGCAGGCCGCTCGATCCACTAACAATTCCATCCCAAGACATCCAAATCACCACACCTGGTGGCCTCGGCGTTTTCATAATTCGCGAGGTTTTTGACCTCGTTGAATACAGTCCCCAAGTCCGGGGAACCCGACTGACGCTGGAAAAGCTGCTGCCTGCAGGTGGAACTCAGAGTTCCTTTTGAACGATGCGGAAGATGTCCGTATTGTCCTGAAATCCTTTGAGCGCCTCCGAGCCCGGGCCACTGCCAACAGCGATGGCATCCTCCGCGACTCCGATGGCTGCAGCGCGTTTGCTCGCGGCGGGCTCAGTGGAAACAGGACCCTCCGGGCTTGTGCGTGTGCCCGACTCGGGACCGGTGGACCATGTGATGGATGGCGCGCCTTGGGCGTTGATTCCAAGAAGGCCAGCACCCTTATCGTTGCGGAAGGGATAACCATTGAGACGCAGGCCTCCGACATTGCGTTTTCCAACGACGAGGATCAAAGCTTTCGGCCCGGCATAGCGCACCGCTTCGGCCACGGCTTCGTCGAGTGCGAGAATTTCGCGCAGGGTTCGCTCGCCTTCGTTTTGCGCGGCGGATTTTCCCGCAAGACCGGCGTCAACGATCAACAGGTAGCCACGCGCATTGTATTGCAGGAGCCGAATGGCATTTCGCACCATAGTGGACAATGTCGGCTGACCTGCCTCCGCCGCGAATTCATCGGCGAAATTCAGGTTTCCCATACTGAAAAGACCGAGCGTCTTCGGAGTTCTCCATGACGGCGTGCCCTCGAGTTCCAACTCCGAGCGCACGACATCATAGCCTTTGTCACGCATCTCTTGGATGAGATCTCTCGCGTCGCCGCGCCGTCCACCCTGTGCATCGGGCAAAAAATCCGCCGCGCCACCGCCCATGATAACATCCACTCCCTGCGCCTCGGCGAGTTGGCGAGCGATGACCGGATAGTCGAGAGGGTCGGAGGTTCCCGCATAAAATGCAGCCGCCGTGGCATCGGTGATCGAGGCATTCGAAACAATGCCAGTTGCGCGTCCACGCTGGCGCGCGATTTCGACAAGATTCGGCAACGCACCCTTGCCTTGATTCACCCCGAGCACGCCGTTGTTGCCTTTTTGGCCTGTTGCAATCGAGCTCGCAGCCGCAGCGGCGTCGGGAACCGCGAAGTCATTCGCATGCGTTGTCACGAGTGAGATGTTAGGAAATTTCTCGATCTGCAAACGGTGATCAGCTCCGCCCTGATAGTTTCTGGCCGGCGTCAAAACGGACGGAGTGAGATTGTCCGCAAGAAAAACAATGACTGCAAAAGGACGCTGGACGACCCAGTTGATGTAGAAGAGAGCGCCTAATGCGAGGAAGACGAGAAGGCATCCCAAAGCCAAAAGTCGGTTGCGCGTTTTTTTGTTCATGGAAAACATTTGCGTCCCGGCCGCTCTCCGGGCAATATCTAATTCCTGTTTGCCCTGTGGTGTAATGGTAACACAGTGCCCTTTGGAGGCATTATTCATGGTTCGAGTCCATGCGGGGCAGCCACTCTCAAGATGAATGCAGGCTTGAGATCGGCTGACTCCCCCCCTACAAGAAAGCCAAATGACCAATCTCCCTAAAGAATGGCGATTCCTGCGCTCAGGCTGGATTTATGCCTTTGTCCTGACTAGTCAATCATCGGGAGCGACGGAGATGGTCTCGAAGGCCCTGCAGGGTGTGGCCGCTCGAAACGACCTTGTTTCCTCGAGCCGAAGGAAGCGTTTATTTTTTGCGACACTCTTTCGCGAGGGGCATAAATTCCCGCGCCACACCGAGCCGGCTGAGGAGAAATACTCCACCCTTGCGAGCCTGCATAAAATTCAGGAACCAGGCCGCAGTGCGCTCGCTCTTCTGCATCTTAGGCTTTTTGATCCCGACCAGATCGCCGTCATCATCGGCAAAACGGAGAAGGAACTTCCCGCCATCCTCACGGCCGCGCGGGAGGAATTTTCCAAACTGGAGGCACCACTCCCATGAGACCCTCCACAGCTCGACGCATTCTGACCTGCCATGTCGATGATCCGAACGGCGATGTCCCGACCGTCATGCAAAGCGCATTGAAGGCGCTCGGAAAATCTCCAGAGCTACAAGCAGACTATGAAAAGCAATCGCGCATTGATGCGAGCCTGCGCACAGCCTTCAAGGACGCCGAGGTTCCGGACGAGGCCCTGAGCGGATTTGCCTCGCAAGTGTCAGCGATTCCGACCCGGCACTTCAACCCGCGCGACCCGGCGATTATTTCTGTCATCATAGGATTTGTTCTCTTGGTCTTCGTGCTCACATGGGACTTCTTAGGACGCCCGGCATCCTTTCCGCCCGATGGCTTGGAAGTGGCCGAAGCCATTTTGGAATCAGAGAATTCGGCTTTTCAATTGGTCTCTGTTCCAGCTGAGGAACTCGAAGATTGGTTTGTCTTGAAAGGATTCGACGGCTTCCGCACACCGGATTTCCTGCTGGGTG
>JBIKUM010000303.1:0-3720 GCA_044347585.1 Terrimicrobiaceae bacterium | reverse complement strand
TTCCGCCGGCATTTTGGAATTTGAAAAGCAACCCCTCGCAGTCGTCGGCCTGCCTGCTCTGAAAGCTCAACTCGCCGTCTTCAGCGCCGCTCCATGGAACATCGTTATTCCCGACGGCGAGTGGCGCACAGCCCAGATTGATCCCGAATACGCCGTCGCATTGAGCCGGGAAAAAGACATGTGCTTCTTGATCCTCGTTCAGGGCACCGAAGCCTCCGTTCGCGCCATCATCAAAGGCGACGCCCGCTGAGTTTCGCTGCTACTTCAGCGAATCCAACGCGGCCTGCACCTCCGCCGCATGCTCGCCGGTTTTTGCTGACGGAGACAGCCAGACAACCCGACCGTCCTTGATCAGGAACGATTGCCTTTTGCTCACAGGCAAGCCCATCACGCCGCCCACACCAAAGGCCTCAGCGACCTTGCCGTCTGCATCGGCCACAAGAGAGAACGGGAGATTGTATTTCTGCTGAAATTTTTTCTGAGAGGCAGGCGTGTCGCGACTCACGCCGACGATTTGCAGGTTTTCCGCCTTGAGCGATTCGAAGGAATCCCGCAGCGAGCAGGCTTGCGCCGTGCAGCCGGGGGTGTCCGCTTTCGGATAGAAATAAACCAGCGTGATGCCCTTCGCATAGACATCCGCAAACGCGAAAGGCTTGCCGTCCTGATCCACCGCAGCGGGAACCGGCGCGGGCGCTCCGACTTCGAGGGCTTTTACTTTGCTGCCAAATCCAAAAAGACTCATAGTGATAATTGCGACGAGGGTTGTCTTGCCGTGCATGGCGACCACTTTATTGGCACAAAGGCACATGGCAAACGATCATTCTCCGGTGAAAGGCAATTTCAGACTCCCCATCGTTGCAGGCGCCTTGGCATCCATCGCGGCGGCCTCCCCTTGTTTTTTTTCCCGAGCTGAAAGCCTGCGCGCCGCCATGGCAGGTTGCGCCGACGACGCAGGATGGCTGGATCGCCTCGCCGCCGCAGGCTTTGCGGTCGGGGGACTACTGGGAGCGGATGCTGCCACGGCGCTCTGCGTGGCTATGCCAGTTTTTGTGGGCTTTTTGGCCATTGCATGGATTTGCAAAAGACTCCCGGCGGACTTTCAAAACCGCATCCGCTGGGGACTCCTCATTGCCGCGCTGGTCGTCACGGGACTCGGCGCCTTTGAGGTCTTCCAAGCCTTGCGGAGTGACATTCGGGACATCCGGCTCCTGGCTGCCGTTGATTTATTCGAGCAAGCCGGCGAGGGGCGCGTTTTTCTCAATCCCCCCGCCCTCTCGGCGGCGCGCCTTTTATCGCCGGATCTCGCCTCGCGCGCGCCGGATGCCCGTTCGATCCAGCCCCTCAGCTCCTCACCGGTGCGCTGGCGCGAGGAGGATCGCAGCGCCCCCTTTCAAGCCATCCTTCTCGCCGTTCCACTGGAAGACTCCCGTCCACTCGTTGAAATGCTGAACTTAACCCCGGAGTGGCATCTCACGAAAATTGACAATCAGGGCCTACTCTATCGCCGAGGCACAACCGAACAGCACCCACAAAGCATCGAGACAGTTTTTGCCAACAAACGGGACTCAGCTCTTCATGATGCCCAGACCGCCATGGTCATGCACTTTCTGGGAAAAAATAAAGACGCCCGCGAGTGGATGGCCCAAGCCCGCCAGACCGCGCCGCGCGATCCCCTCGTGCTTACGCAATCGGCCGCACTAGCTGCGGCACTCAAGCAGTGGCCCACGACAAAAAAAGAGGCTGAACTGGCGCTGAAAGAAGACCCCTCCTCCACACAGGCCCGCTACCTCCTCGCCCTTGCCCTCCTCGAGACCGGCAACATCTCCGGTGCCGCTGGGGAATCGGCCACTTTCTCCGCCAAGGCTTCAAACACCCCTTCCGTCCTATGGCTGCAGGCCCGGATATCGCGAGAGGCAAACGACCCCACCACCGAAATCGCTGCTCTAGAAAAACTCCTCACCTTGGCACAAAAGCAAAAAGAGGAACCAACGATCATCCACATCCACCTTGCCCAAGCCTGGGCGAAGCGCGGATTCGCCACCCAAGCACTCAAAAACTACAATGCCGCTTTGAAAGGCAACCTCACTCCCAAGCAACGCACGGAGCTGGAAAACGCGAGGGAGACGATCTTGATCCGTGCGCCACAGCCTTGATTTTGCAGCGCTTGGACTGGATTGCAGCTGGAAGAAGGCAAGTTGACGCAGGGTCTCATTTGGGCCACTTTGGGGCCATGAGCGCTATCGTAAAGAGCCGTATCGATCCTGAGCTGAAACGGCAAGCTGAGGCCGTCTTAGAGGAGATCGGACTGAAGCCGCGCGCCGCACTGGAGCTTTTCTACAAACAAATCATCAAGCGCCGTGCGATTCCATTTCCTGTGAAGGCAGATTGCCCTGAAGATGAGATTTTAAGCTCCGCCGAACGGCGCAATGCGATGGCGGACGATTTTTAGGAATGAAAACGGTGCCTCAGCGCGGCGAGGTTTGGTTCGTTGATCTGGGTTTGGTGGCCAAACCGCGTTATGCGCTGGTGCTGGCGGCAGAGTGCGATGCCCGTCTTGCTTTGGCCAGCGTGGTATTGATTACGACGCAGTTCGACGGCACAAAATACGAGGTCACTTTGCCCCGTGTGCGTTGGTTGCGAGAGCAGAGCTACATCAATGTTCAGAGCATCCAACCGGTGAAATTCACCGAATTCGTTCGCAAAGCCCCGGGGTTCGATGTCGGCGTTATGAGCGATGTAGAAGCCGCACTCAAGCGCTGGTTCGGCATTCAAGACGCTGGGGCATAGAAAATTTCTCATACGATATTCACCCAAGGCTTGAGCGGAATGGCCTCTGCTCACGGGGCCGCTTTTTTTGATCTGCGAATGCCGCACACAATCTCAAGCGCGCTCTCCAGCCCACAAAAAACAAGGGGCACGATTCAAAGATCGTGCCCCTTGGCGTGAGAGAATAGGCGGTGCTATTTTTAGCGCATTTTGCCGCCGTAGATGGCGTTGTCGCCGAGTTCCTCTTCGATGCGGAGGAGCTGATTGTATTTGGCGACGCGGTCGGTGCGGCAGAGTGAACCGGTCTTGATCTGGCCTGCATTTGTGGCCACGGCGATGTCGGCGATGGTGACATCCTCGGTCTCGCCGGAACGGTGACTGATGACGGCAGTGTAGCTGTTTTCCTTGGCGAGTTCGATGGCGTCGAGGGTCTCGGTGAGCGAGCCGATTTGGTTCACTTTGACGAGGATCGAGTTTGCCACGCCTTGGTCGATGCCTTTGCGGAGGAACTCCACATTGGTCACGAAGAGATCGTCGCCGACCAACTGGGTGGTCGAGCCGAGCGCGTCGGTAAGTTTTTTCCAGCCGACCCAATCGTTTTCGGCGCAGCCGTCTTCGATCGAGATGATGGGGTATTTTTTGCAGAGGCCAGCGTAGTAAGCGACGAGTTCATCGGCGCTGCGCTTGGATCCATCGGACTTCTTGAATACATAGGCCTTCTTGGCGGAGTCGTAGAACTCGCTGGAGGCACAATCGAGGGCGATGAAGATTTCCTTGCCGAATTTGTAGCCGGCGGCTTTCACGGCCTTGGCAATCGAGTCCAGAGCGTCTTCGGCGCTGGAGAGGGCCGGCGCGAAACCGCCCTCGTCACCAATGGCGGTGGAGAGCTTGCGGCCTTTGAGTTCGCTCTTGAGGGCGTGGAAAATCTCGGTGCCGGCACGAAGGGCCTCGGAG
>JBIKUM010000083.1:0-9597 GCA_044347585.1 Terrimicrobiaceae bacterium | reverse complement strand
AGGAAGCGCATCCGCCCTCGATTGGCTGCTGCGTTCCGACCAGAATATTGGTTTTTCGGCCTGGGAGGGCGTAGCGGCTTCAAATCGTGGCGCCACGCATAAGGTTGCTTTCCAATCCATCGTCGAAAAACTCGGCGGCTTGTGCCTCGTCAACGGTGGCCTGCCATTATTGCAAAGTGGTATCTATGATCCTCCAAAGGTTGTCATCACGGATCATGTAGAGCCAGTCCGCGTGCCAAGAACCTTCTGGCGCGTCACATCCTTCTCCCAACTAACCCGCGAGAAGCACGCCAAGGGCGACTCATCGAGGCCGCCCGCCGACGAATCTGCGCCGGTTGATCCCGCGCAGTCCACGCCGAATGCTTTCGCCGCCCTGCGCGGTGGAGCGGCCTTGGGCACGGCTGTCCACGACCTTTTGGAGACATGGGATTTTGGCTCCGTGCCGGATGCTGCCGTTCTCGAAAAACACTTTTCGGGTTACTCCCTCGGGAAGGGTTACGAGGACATCGCCCCCGCTACGGCTGATATGCTTGGTCATCTCCGCGAGGCCATTCTGCCCAGGATGGATTGCTCCGTCGAGGAGGCCAGTCGCACACCGAAGACCTCTGAGTGGCAGTTCCACCTGCCCGCCGCCGAGCGCTTCAGCGTTGCAAAAATTGCAGAGGTTTTCCGCGAGCATGGCGACGCCGACTATGCCGACAGCCTCGAAATGCTCGGCTCGGATGCGCTCGAGGGCTTCCTGCAAGGATTCATCGACAAAATCGCCGCCCATGGCACCGCCTACGGCGTCATCGATTGGAAGACCAACAAGCTTGCCTCCTACGACCAGGAATCCCTCCGCAAGGCCGCCCGCGCGAGCCACTATTGGCTCCAAACCCACCTCTACCTCGTCGCGCTCAAACGATATTTTGGCGAGCAAGCCGATATCCGTGGAGCCTGGCTCATTTACTTGCGCGGAGTCCAAAGCGGCATGCCGAACGGCATCCTTCACATCAACCCAACGCCCGACCTCGTTAAAGGCCTATCCAACCTTTTCTCCCCAAAATAAATCCATGAAACCTGAAACCCAATGGCTGAAAGACAAGTGGGACATGCCCGATGGGGCTGCTAACGCCGTGGAGTTGCTTTCCAAGGCGCACAAGGAGGGCTCTACCGCATGCAAACTCGAGACGCCACCATCCGACTGGGGCCGTGCGGTCGCAAAGCCGGATGGCGACAAATCCACGCCCCTCGTGGCTGTGGAAATGGAAGGCTCCACTTTTCTGCAAACCCGCTGGTTCTTCGAAGCCGAGAAAAAAATCGCCTCCCGCCTGTTGGCTCTGAATTCGCATGCCAGCACCACCTGCCCCTCCGATAAACTGCAGGTTTACTTCCGCGAGGAAGGTCGCCAGCGCGACGCTGCCCAGCGCGCTCTGGAGAAAAATTTCGCCATCATCACCGGCGGGCCCGGCACAGGAAAAACCTACACGCTTGCCCGCATCCTGGCCCTTCTCATTGATGCCGGTGAGGATTTGAAAAGCATCCAACTCACCGCTCCTACCGGCAAGGCCGCCGATCGAATGAAGCAGGCGGTTGAGGAGGCTTGCGGGGCGCTTCCCAAGCTACAGGACAACCTGCGCGCCGTGGCCTCCACCAGCCGCACGATTCACTCCCTGCTCGGCTACCATCCCGGTAAAAACGCCTGCACCCACCACGCCGGACATCGACTGCCCTGCAAGATACTCATCGTGGACGAGTGCTCCATGATCGACACACTGCTCTGGCAGGCCCTTCTCGAGGCGCTCCCCGACGATGCCCGTATCATCCTTCTCGGCGATCCCAACCAACTCGAAAGCGTCGGCCGGGGGAATGTCTTTTCCGAGATCGCCCGCTCAGAGACCCTGGCCCCAGCCCGCGTCCACCTCACAGAGTCCCGCCGCTTCGCCGACCGCCCCGCCATTTACGCCTTGGCCCAAGCCATAGAGAAAAAAGACGCGCACAACGCAACTACCCTCTTCACTGAAAACACCGACCCCGCCTGTGAGAAGGGGCTCTTCTGGAAGGATGCCACGGGCAGTGCACAGGTTCTGAAAAGCCTCCCTCCCGCCGTTCTCGAAGCCATGCAAAGCGTCGCCTTCGCGCCCACCCCCAAGGAAGCTCTGGAGGCTCTGACCAAAGTCCGCATCCTCACCTCGCACCGCACGCCCTCCGCAGGTCAGCAATCACTCGGTTCGGAAATCGAAAAAATCCTCCTCGAGAAGGCACCCGAAAAAAAAATCCTCAACCGCCCAGTCATCATCGACCGCAACGACCCTGAGACCGGCCTGCGCAACGGCGAAGTCGGCATCATCCACACCTCCGGCGATACCCGCGAAGTGTATTTCGAGAACCGCCCGCCCATCTTCCTGTCCAAACTCCCCGAGCACAGCCCCGCCTGGAGTATCACCATCCACCGATCCCAAGGCAGTGAATACGAAAATGTCGTCGTCGTATTACCCAAAAAATCCGACAGCCCCCTCGCCACACGCCAGCTCCTCTACACCGCAATCACGCGCGCCAAGAAGAGCCTCTTCGTCTTCGGCCCCACCGAAGTCATCCAAAAAGCCATCTCCGAACCCGCCGCCCGCACCACTTTGCTCGCTTTCCACCTTGAAAACTCAAACTCGAAAAAATAGCTCCTTAAGTTTTCTCGGGAACTGAGCCTGCAATTCGCAATTCTTCATTCAAAATCTCCTCACTCGCCACTCGCCACTGCTGCATTCCCCCTGTTGCAGTCTTTGCTACACATGATTTGCAATCCTTGAATCCTTAAAAACTCCTTCCCATGCCCTCCGAAACCACGCCCTTCGAAACCATCCGCCGCACCAATCCGGCCGGTAACCAATTCTGGTCCAGTCGGGACTTTGCCAAGGTGCTCGGCTATGCAGACTATCGGAATTTCCAGTCCGTGATCGAATCCGCCCGCACCGCTTGCTTCAACAGCGGTCAGCGTGTGGAGGACCATTTCGTTGAGGTCACCGATATGGTCGAGATCGGCAGCGGAGCTCAGCATCCGCTGAAGACCATAATCATGTCCCGCCACTCCACGCTCTTGCCCAGGCTCAACGACGAAGTGGCCGCCCTCGCCGCCAAGGTGGATAGCCACCTCAAGAAAATGGGAGCGGCATCATGAGCAAGCCAAAGAAAATTCAGATTCGCAACAGCACCGCCGAGTTCCTCGTCTTTACCACGCAGGCCGGGGAAAAGGGCATCGAAGTTCGCGTGGAGGACGAGACCGTCTGGCTTACCCAGAAGCTCATCGGTGTCCTCTTTGATGTTGATGTCCGCACAGTCAGTGAGCACCTGCAGAACATCTTCAACAGCGGAGAACTGACCGAATCCGCAGTTATCCGGAAATTCCGGAATACTGCCAGCGATGGCAAAAGTTATCTCACCGCCTTCTACAACCTCGACGCCATCATCGCCGTCGGCTTCCGCGTCAACTCCGCCCGCGCCACCCAATTCCGCAAGTGGGCCATCGGCATCCTTCGGGACTTCGCCATCCGTGGGTATGTGCTCGACAAGGAACGGCTGAAAAACGGTGCCATCTTCGACCAGGCCTACTTCGACAACCTGCTTGCAGAAATCCGCGAAATCCGTGCCAGCGAGCGTCGCTTCTACCAAAAGATCACCGACATCTATGCCACAGCGATGGACTACAGCGCTGAGGCCGAGACCACACAGGCTTTTTTCGCCACAGTCCAAAACAAGCTCCACTTCGCCATCCACGGCCACACCGCCGCCGAGTTGATCATGGGCAGGGCAGACAGCACTAAAGAGCACATGGGCCTCACTACCTGGAGGAATGCACCCAAGGGGAAAATCCTCAAACCTGATGTCGCCGTTGCCAAAAACTATCTGACCGAGAATGAACTCAAATCTCTCGACCGCTTTGTCACCATGTATCTCGACTACGCCGAGGACCAAGCCGAGCGCGGCATCCCCATGACCATGGCCGACTGGGCGGGAAAACTCGACGCCTTCCTCCAGTTCAACCAGCGAGACCTGCTCGAACACCCCGGCAAAGTCACCGCCGAGATCGCCAAGGCCTTTGCCGAATCCGAGTTTGAGAAATACCGCATCGTCCAGGACCGCCTCTTCGAGTCCGACTTCGACCGCATGATCAACCAACTCCCCAACCCATAAGACCTACCATGACATGTGAAAGTCCTGTTGAGCAGCCCTCTGACTACGACGACATGCTGCGCGGCATCAAGGCCATCGCCGAAGGCCTGCGTGGCATTCAGGAACTCGGCGTCGCCCAATACACACCGATCGTCGATCAAATCATCGCCACGCGCAGCCGCGATGCCTGCCACATCCAACTCACGCTCGACTACCTTTTGGATTTTGCCTGCCACCCGGCGGGACTCGCGCTCTACAAAAAACTCTGCCGCTACTATTACACCTTGGACCCAGCCGCGACCGCGAACTATGTGAACTATTACCGTGAAATGTGGGACACCGATGAGCCGGAGGACCAGAAATGACACCAAGCACAAAATCTGGAGGGCGATGCTCTTTCAGCGCCGTGGTATCCGCGCCGAGCTTTCGTTTACAAGGTAGGGGCAGATCGCTCTCCGGGGCGTAGGCTACGAGCCGGAGGCCGAGCGGCCCCAAGATTCAGGCGCAACGCGCCGTTAGGCCAAAACCCAAAATTTGCTTTCCCTCATCACGCCGTAGCCGCAAAGCGCGAAGGAGGATCCACCATTCAAAATCAATAATCCGCCTCAATGTTACCAGACAACAGACATTTCGATTTTTGCTGAATCTTAAAAATTCTCTTGTTTCCACAAGCTGATCTGCTACTGACAAAGTTTTTAAAACCATGCTTCGATAAACTCGCAGTAGTCTAAAAATCAATAATTAATACCTGAAATTTATCGCTCTTCCAAATTGTGAACAAGGAACTCATTCTTCAGATGCAAAGCCAGTTTGACGCGCTGACCCAGACCCACCCCGACGCTTTCGATCTGGAGTTCTGGTTTGCCCGGGATTTGCAGGAACCGCTTGGGTATGCGCGCTGGGAGAATTTTCTGACCGCCATCAAGCGTGCCATTGAGTCCTGCAAGACCACGGGTTACGAAGTCGGGCATCATTTTCGTGGCGTCACGAAATTGATCACCCACGGGAAGGGTGGGCAGCGCGAGATTGAGGATTTCATGCTCACTCGCTATGGTTGCTATCTGATCGCTCAAAACGGCGACCCGCGCAAAGAGCCGATTGCCTTCGCCCAAAGCTACTTTGCCGTCCAGACCCGCAAGCTCGAATTGATCGAGGAGCGCTTGAGCTTACTGCACCGTTTGGAAGTTCGCGAGAAGCTGCGCGCATCGGAAAAGGCACTATCCGACAATATTTTCGAGCGTGGAGTGGATGACGACGGCTTTGGCCGCATCCGCTCCAAAGGCGACGCTGCGCTCTTCGGTGGACATGCAACGCAAGCCATGAAAGACAAGTTCGGCATCACTCAGTCCCGCCCGCTGGCGGACTTCTTGCCTACGCTGACTATTGCGGCCAAGAATTTGGCCACGGAGATGACCAACCACAACGTGCAACATGCCGACCTGCGCGGCGAGCCAGCCATAACCGATGAGCATGTGCAGAACAACACCAGCGTGCGCCAGATGCTCGTTACGCGTTACCAGTTACTCGCCACAGCGCCTTCGGCGCACTCCTCCTTCCAACTTCATCCTGTCCTCCTGTCTAAAATTCACCCAAAAATCATCAATACCATGTCCTCCAACCTCATCCCCTCCGACTTTGCGATTTGGCTTGCGGAGGTCAAAACCCGCATCCAGTCTGTCCGCAGCGCTCTCGCTGTAACCCATGCCCATTGACCAACCATCCCCTGGCCATGCCATAGGGTTGACCGCTCGCGAGATCACCGCGAGGATTCTTTCGGTGCGTGGCTCACAGGTCCTGCTGGATAGCCACTTGGCGGAAATGTATCAGGTGGAGACGAAAGCTCTCAACCGAGCCGTAAAACGCAATGCCGCCCGCTTTCCGGAATCTTTTTGTTTTCAACTTACCGTTCAAGAGTGGGAGTCTGTTCGGCAAAATCACACCCCGAATTCTCCCGAATCTTTAAGGTTCCAATCTGGCACCTTAAAAATCCCGGCCCGTGGCCAGCACCGCAAATACCTTCCCCATGTCTTTACGGAACAGGGAGTCGCCATGCTTTCCGCTGTTTTGCACAGCCCGACTGCTGTCACAGTGAGCATCCGCATCATCGAGGCCTTTGTCGAAATGCGCAGACTCTTGCTCCAACACGCCGGGCTCTTCCAAAAAGTCGAACAGATAGAACTTCGCCAAATCCAGCACATCGCAGACAGCGACGAAAAGTTCAACCGCATCTTCAATGCTCTGGAATCTCCCGCGACTCCCGCATCCGGCATCTTTCACAACGGCCAGATTTTCGATGCCTACACCTTTGCCGCCGGTCTCATCCGGCAGGCGAAAAAAATCCATCATCCTTGTGGACAATTATGTGGATGATGCCGTTCTATCCATGCTCTCCAAGCGTGGGAAATTAGTTTTCGCAACGATTTACACCGGCAAGATCGGCAAACAGCTCGACCTCGACCTCCGGAAACACAACGAACAATACCCCGCCATCGAGGTCCATATAGTTTCCGATTTTCACGACCGTTTTCTTATTCTTGACGGCCAAACGCTCTACCATATCGGTGCATCGCTTAAAGACCTCGGCAAAAAATGCTTCGCCTTCTCCCGCATGGATTCCCTCGCACCTCAGATCCTCGCCAGACTCCTCCCTCATCCCATCTCAGCCACCCGAAACTCGAATTTTGAATGAACAATTTTGAATTCTGAATGAATCCGCCATCCAACATCACCGCTTTCGCCACTGCATCACGCCGTAGTCGCGAAGCGCGAAGGAGGACTCATCACGCCGTAGTCGCGCAGCGCGTAGGAGGACCGCCAATCCACCATTCAAAATCCAAAATCCACCATCCAAAATTCGCCCTCCCTCATCCCGCAATAGCAGCGAAGCGCGTAGGAGGACCGCCAATCCCACATCCACTTTTGCTTGAGACCCTTCATACCCTATGAGTGAACCGAATTCTTCACCCCCGCCAGAGGGACAATTTCTCGTTTATCAAGCCGAGGATGGAAAATTGAAACTCGAAGTGCGCTTCGAAGGAGAGACCGTGTGGCTCACCCAGCAGCACATGGCTGAGCTTTTCCAGACAACAAAGCAAAACATCGGGCAGCATCTGAAGAGCATTTTTGCCGAGGGTGAGCTCCTGCAAAACTCAGTAGTAAAGGATTCCTTTACTACTGCCGCCGACGGGAAGAACTACGCGACCCGCTTCTACAACCTCGACGCCATCATTTCGGTCGGCTACCGCGTTAAAAGCGCAGTGGCAACCCGCTTTCGCATCTGGGCCACGCAGCGTCTTCGGGAGTTCATCGTCAAAGGATTCACACTCGACGACGAGCGCCTGAAAAACCCCGACCAGCCCTTCGATTACTTCGAAGAACTCTCGCGACGGATCCAGGACATCCGCACCTCGGAGCGGCGGTTTTACCAAAAAATCACGGACATCTACGCGACAAGCATCGACTACGATCCCACACACGAGGCCAGCCTCTCCTTCTTCAAAACCGTTCAAAACAAAGTCCACTGGGCCATCACCGGCCAGACCGCCGCCGAAATCGTGCATGGCCGTGTGGATGCCGCCAAGCCCAACCTTGGCCTCACCAACTGGCGCGGCGCCTTGATCCGCAAGCCCGATGTCGCGATTGCCAAAAACTACCTCACCGAGCCGGAACTCGCCGCCCTGAACAACCTCGTCGAGCAATACCTCATTTTTGCGCAAGGCCAAGCCATGCGCCGCATCCCGATGAACATGGCCGACTGGATTTCCAAGCTCGACGCCTTTCTCGCCCTCAACGAACGCGACATCCTCACGCATGCCGGTCGCATTTCCCATGAAATGGCCCAGGCCAAGGCCGAGTTGGAATACGACAAATACAAGACACTCCACGCAGGTGCACCTCGCTCGGTGGATGCCGACTTCGAACAAGCCATACAACAACTTCCCCAAGTGCTCACACCGAAACCCAGGAGGAAAAAGAAATGACCCGATTCAAAAAATCTGGAGGGCGATGCTCTTTCAGCGCCGTGGTATCCGCACCGAGCCTTCGTTTACAAGGTAGGGGCAGATCGCCGAGCGGCCCCAAGATTCAGGCGCAACGCGCCGTTAAGCCAAAATCCAAAACCCAAAATCCACCATCCAAAATTTTTCTTCCTTCTCACTTCAAACTTCTGACTTCCTACTTCATCCTTTCCTGTCCCGCCGTAGTCGCGCAGCGCGAAGGAGGACCGCCACAGCGCCTACGGCGCTAATCCAAAATCTCCAAACTGTCCGACTCTGCTGTTTGCATCCCGCTGCCCGCTTGAAACTCTCTGATGTCCGACCCATTGCCCAATTCTGAAATCATCCTTTACCAAACGGAGGATGGCCGCACGCGCATCCAATGCCGGTTTGAAAATGAAACGCTATGGCTCACGCAGGCACTCATCGGCGAGCTTTTCGAGAAAGATGTGCGGACGATCAACGAGCACTTGGTAAATATTTTCGACGAGGGAGAACTGCGTCGCGAGGCAACTATCCGGAAATTCCGGATAGTTCGAACCGAGGGCAAACGGGAAGTGGCCCGCGAGATCGAGCACTACAACTTGGACGCCATCCTCGCCGTCGGTTTCCGCGTGCGCAGCCACCGTGGCACGCAGTTCCGCCAATGGGCCATCGGGCGCTTGAACGAATACTTGGTCAAGGGCTTCACCATGGACGACGAGCGTCTCAAGAACCCACCGGGCCTGGGCCAGAAGGATTACTTTGACGAGCAACTCGAGCGCATTCGCGACATCCGCTCAAGCGAGCGGCGCTTCTACCAGAAGGTGCTGGATATCTACGCGACGAGTGTCGACTACACGCCGAATACCGAAATATCGCAGCAGTTTTTTGCTACGGTGCAGAACAAAATGCACTGGGCGGCCCACGGGCAAACGGCAGCGGAGGTCATTCATGCGCGGGTGGATGCGGCCAAGCCCTTCATGGGCCTGCAAACCACGCGACCCGGCGGCATCATCCGCAAGGAGGATGTCGTCATCGCCAAGAACTACCTCGACGGGCAGGAACTCGACACTCTCAACCGCATCGTCAACGCCTACATCGAGTTTGCGGAACTCCGCGCTTTGCAACGCAAGGTGATGACCATGCGCGACTGGATCGTGAAGCTTGATGAGTTCCTCAACCTCTCCGAGCACGAACTACTGGACCACTCAGGGAAGATTTCCGCCGAGCAGGCCAAGATGAAAGCAGAACTGGAATACGAACGGTATCGGGTATTCCTCGATTCCCAACCGCGTCTCGTGGATTTGGATTTTGAAAAGGCCACAGCGGAATTGAAAAAACTGCCCAAGCAAAGGAAGCCCAAGCCGCCCAAGCCATGAACCCCAACCGGAACGCTGCCGTCCTCGTCGGCATCCAAAATCCAAATTTTGAATGAACAATTTTGAATTCTGAATGAAAGAAGCAAACCCGATTTTGG
>JBIKUM010000313.1:0-3526 GCA_044347585.1 Terrimicrobiaceae bacterium | reverse complement strand
CTGCTCGCCGCCTTCTGCATCGAGCAAATCACGCCGCCGGATAAAAAAATCCGCCTCGGTCTAGACCTTCAAGGCGGCACATCATTCCTGATCCGCCTCATTCCTCAAACGGAACGCGGCATTACTCCCGACCTGCTCGATCAGGCGGTGGAAGTCATCCGCAAGCGCGTGGACCAATACGGCGTCAGCGAACCGGTCATCACTCCTCAAGGCAAGGATCGCATCTTGGTCCAGATCGCCGGCCTCGACACCCACCAACTCGATGAGGCGAAATCCCAACTCCAGCGTGTGGCGAAACTCGAATTCGCCATCGTGGACGAAGGTGGTCCCGCCCGCGTCGAACGCATCCAGAAAGGCGAGGAGGTCATGGACCCCTCGTTCGTGCTGAAAACCTACCGCCCCGGCAAGGACAAGACCGAGAGCACCCAAATCCTCGTTAAGCGCCGTGCGGCATTGACGGGTGAATATGTGACCCGCGCCTTTGCCTACTTTGACCAGCAAGGCTACGGCGTTTCGCTCGAGCTCAATGCCGAGGGTGCCAAACTTTTCGACGAAGTCGCCCGCCAGAACAAAGGCCGTCAGATGGCGATCATCCTCGATGGTGAAGTCATCTCCGCGCCCGTCCTTCAGAGCGACCACTTCGGCGGCCGCGCCCAGATCACCGGCAATTTTGACGACAAGGAGGCTCGCGACCTCGCCAGTGCGCTCGAGAACCCACTCCGCGTGCCGGTTCAGATCGAGGAGACCCGCAGCGTCTCGCCGACATTGGGGGCCGACTCAATTCGCAGCGGCGTGATGGCAGGCGTTTCCGGCCTTGTGCTCGTGATGTTCGCAACCCTCCTATACTACCGCTTCGCAGGCCTCATCGCGGTATTTGGACTCCTCTTGAATATCCTCCTGCTCCTCGGAACGATGGCGATGTTCAACTTCACACTCACCCTGCCGGGCATCGCGGGCATTATCCTCACGATCGGCATGGCGGTGGATGCGAATGTTCTCATCTACGAACGCCTCCGCGAGGAAATGGCCGCTGGCAAATCGCTCTCGACCGCCCTCACCGGAGCCTATGACAAGGCGTTCAGCGCCATTTTTGACGCCAACGCGACCACTCTCATTACCGCGATTATCCTCTTCTGGCAGTCCACGGGTTCGGTAAAGGGATTCGCTATCACACTCACGCTCGGCATCATCGCCTCGATGTTCTCCGCCCTGCTCTTCACCCGCACGGGCTTCCGCTGGATGGTGGACAAATTTGGTTTGGCAAAAATCACCATGCTCGACCTCGTGCCGAAGCGGAAATTCGACTTCCTCGGACAGCGCTGGATCGCGCTCACCATCTCGCTCATCTTCATCGTTGGATCGGTGGCCGTCTTTGGCTTCCGTGGAGAGAAAAATTTCGGCATCGATTTCCGTGGCGGCGATCTTCTGATCGTCGATTCCTCCAAGCCTGTGACCATCGCCGAAGCCCGCGCAGCCTTGGATGATCCAGCTGTGGTCATCCAGTTCGAACGCGAAGGCACCAAGGAAATGCTCACCTTCCGCAGTAATCAGGGAACCTCCGACGCCATTCTGGCCAAGCTTCAAAAGGCATTTCCAGAAAGCGCCATTGTCTCATTCGGCCAAGACACCGTAGGCCCCCAAATCGGCTTGGAATTCGCCAAAAGCGCCCTCATCGCGCTCGCGCTGGGCATGGTTGGCATCCTCTTCTATGTCACTCTCCGGTTTGAGTTCTCCTTCGCTCTCGGAGCCCTCGTCGCCCTTCTACACGATGTCATAATCACTCTGGGTGTCTTCTCGCTCATCGGCGGAGAGCTTTCCCTCGTGATGGTCGGCGCTGTCCTGACCATCGCCGGTTATTCGATCAACGACACCATCGTCGTCTTCGACCGCATCCGCGAAGGTCTAAAAAATGGCGAGCGCGGCACCGTGCAGGCCCTCATGAATACCAGCATCAACGAGACTCTCAGCCGCACCATCCTCACCGGCGGCACGACACTCCTCTCCGTGGGCGCCCTGTATTTCTTCGGCGGCGCCGTGCTACGCGACTTCTCGTTCGCCATCCTGATCGGCATCCTCGTGGGAACCTACTCCTCGATCTACATCGCCGCGCCAGTCGTCCTCTGGGCCTCGAAACTCCGTGGCAAGAGCGTGCGCCGCGAGGTTCTCGAAACAGAGGCCCTCAAAAAAGCCTAAAGCTTGCCGCGTGGGGTCGGGCGCGCTTGGCCCCATGCGAGTTTGCCCGCATAGCCTAGCCCCTGCGCGCCTTGGAATCGGTATTGCCCAGAGGCCCTGAAATCTGATTTAACCACACCACACCCATGACCACGCCATTCAATACCCTACGCTCTTTCGACCTCGGAAACGGAAAAACCGGCCAACTCCACTCACTCCCCGCTCTGGAAGAAGCAGGCGTCGGCCCGATTTCCAAACTCCCCGTCAGCATCCGCATCGTTCTCGAATCCGTGCTCCGCAACTGCGATGGAAAAAAAGTCCAAGCGCGTGATGTCGAAACGCTCGCGAATTGGAACGCCAAGGCTCCCGCAGCGGAGGAAATTCCTTTTGTCGTTGCCCGCATTGTGTTGCAGGACTTCACCGGCGTGCCGCTCCTAGTGGACCTCGCAGCCATGCGCACGGCCGTGAAAGGCCTCGGTGGCAACCCGGCCATCATCGAGCCCCTCGTGCCTGTCGATCTCGTTGTGGACCACTCGGTGCAGGTCGATTTCTACGGCTCGGCGAATGCGCTCCAGCTCAATCTGGACATGGAATTCAAGCGCAACCGCGAGCGCTACCAGTTCCTCAAATGGGGCCAACAAGCGTTCAAAACTTTCGGCGTCGTGCCTCCCGGCATCGGCATCGTGCACCAGGTGAACCTCGAGTATCTCGCCAAGGGCGTCCTCAACGCCGGTGATGTCTACTACCCCGACACGCTCGTCGGCACCGATTCCCACACGACCATGATCAACGGTCTCGGCGTAGTCGGCTGGGGCGTGGGCGGCATCGAAGCCGAAGCGGGAATGCTCGGCCAGCCCGTCTATTTCCTCACACCAGAAGTCGTGGGTGTGAACCTCACTGGCCGCCTGCGCGAAGGCGTCACCGCGACAGACCTCGCACTCCATGTCACCCAGCTCCTCCGCGCGGCGAAGGTGGTTGGAAAATTTGTTGAATTCTACGGAGAGGGCGCGGTCACACTCCCACTCACCGACCGCGCGACCATCGCGAACATGGCTCCCGAATACGGTGCCACGATGGGCTTCTTCCCTGTCGATGCCGAATCCGTCAACTACCTCACCGCCACCGGCCGCACGCCCGAGCAATGCCGCGCGTTCGAGAATTACTTCAAGGCCCAAAACCTCTTTGGCATGCCGAAAAAAGGCGACATCGAATACAGCGTTGATATCGATCTCGACCTCTCGACCGTCCAGCCCGGCGTCGCAGGTCCCAAGCGCCCGCAGGACCGCATCAATGTCCCCGATCTCAAAAACACCTTCACCAGCCTGCTCACGAAGTCCGTTGCCGATGGCGGTTA
>JBIKUM010000189.1:0-6278 GCA_044347585.1 Terrimicrobiaceae bacterium | reverse complement strand
CTGCCGTCAAACGCAACGGCTCCCAAAGTGCCGACGAGGCCGAAATGGTCAATGACCGCCCGACGCCGGATGCCATCACCGCCGCCCACGCCAAAGGCGACCTCCACCTCCGCAACGGCTCGGTGCTGATTGCCGCCATCACTAGCTGCACAAATACTAGCAACCCGAGCGTAATGATCGGTGCCGGCCTCCTGGCGAAAAAAGCCGCCAGCCGCGGCCTTCGCGTCGATCCAGCCGTGAAGACCTCGCTCGCTCCCGGCTCCCGCGTTGTGAAGGACTATCTCGAGACCACCGGCCTCCAGCCTTACCTCGACCAACTCGGCTTCCAGATCGTCGGCTACGGCTGCACGACCTGCATTGGCAACTCCGGCCCGCTCGCACCCGAGATCGAATCCGCCATTGTCGAGAACGACCTCGTCACCGCCGCCGTCCTCTCTGGCAACCGCAACTTCGAGGCCCGCATTCACCAAAACATCCGCGCCAATTTTCTCATGTCGCCACCGCTCGTCGTCGCCTACGCGCTCGCCGGCCGCGTGGACATCGACCTCACCAAGGAACCCATCGCCAAGGACAGCAACGGCGTTGATGTTTTCCTGAAGGACATCTGGCCCAGCCTCGAGGAAATCCGCAACGAAATGCAGGCCGCCCTCAAGCCCGAGGTTTTCCAAAAACTCTACACCGGCTTCGCAGACCAGAACCCCAAGTGGAACGAAGTGCCATCCAGCGTCGGCCAGATCTACGATTGGGACCGCAAGAGCACCTACATCCAGGAACCTCCCTTCTTCGAGAACTTCGGCATGTCCGCAGGAACCATCTCCGACATCCAAGGTGCCCGCCCCATGGGCATCTTCGGCGACTCGGTCACGACCGACCACATCTCGCCCGCCGGTGCGATCAAAGCCAGCTCGCCCGCTGGAAAATACCTCGTCGAAAACGGCATCGAAGCGGTGGATTTCAACAGCTACGGCAGCCGCCGTGGCAATGACCGCGTCATGACCCGCGGCACATTCGCCAATGTCCGCATCAAAAACCTCATGATCCCCGCGAAAGCCGACGGCACCCGCGTGGAAGGCGGCCTCACGATCCACCAGCCCACCGGCGAGCAAATGAGCATCTACGACGCCTGCATGGCATACCAAGCCGCAGGCACCCCGCTCATCGTCTTCGCCGGACAAGAATACGGCACCGGCTCCAGCCGCGACTGGGCCGCCAAAGGCACCCGACTCCTCGGCGTCAAAGCCGTCGTCGCCCAAAGCTTCGAACGCATCCACCGCTCCAACCTCGTCGGCATGGGCGTCCTCCCGCTCCAATTCCCGGAAGGCATCAGCGCCCAAACGCTGAACCTCGACGGCACCGAAACCTACGACATCACCGGCCTCAGCGACAGCATCCAACCCCGCCAAGATGTCACCCTCCACATCACTCGCAAGGATGGCGCCAAAGAATCCCACCAAGTCAAACTCCGCATCGATACCCCCATCGAAGTCGACTACTACCGCCACGGCGGCATTTTGCCGTTCGTGTTACGGCAGTTGATTGCCGAAGCGAAGTAGGTAGAGCAAACATAACTGAATGAAGCGTCATGCCTCGGATTCCTATTCCAAATTGTCCGTATCGCGTGAGCTTCTTCAGTTTCGATTTGGCGGAGCGACACCACGTGCATGTCCGACGCGAACGATTTGAATGCAAGGTGTGGATCGAGCCGGATATCGAAGTTGCATGGAACTCTGGATTTGCATCCCACGAATTGAATGCCATTGTGCGTTTGGTTACGGAAAATCGAAATCTCATCCAAAAAACATATGAATCCGCCGCCAAAAATTCTTGATGCCGAGATAACAACCTCCCAGCTCAAAGTGAAGCTGGACTCAGGAATCACTGTGCTTATGCCTTTGGAGCATGTGCCAACGCTTCTATTGGCAACAGAGAAAGAGCGACAGGATATGGAGGTTTTTGACCACTCGCTTCATTGGGAATCATTAGATTGCGACCTGAGTGTGGAAGGTTTGATGGCGGGTGCCAAAGAGATGCCCAGCCTTGCGCGAAAAGCCTTAGAGAAATTCTTTGCACGACAATATGGGCAGATTGCCGCATAGCAAACAGGAGTCGTTCATTTGTTATGGGCCTCACTCCAAAAAATTTGTTTACTTTTGAAAAATGATTGACTGGATAAAAAGACATTTGGGGCCACGCTGGGCGCTCTACTTCGTCAAAGATGAAAAGACTTTAGTTTATGCTCTTTTTGAAAATTCAGTTTATCGCCTTTTAAGTTGCGTCTCAGGTTTTTATGCTGAAGGCGAGCAGCCTTCTTTAGGTTGGTCTTTAGTGTTAAATTTTAATCGCACACATCAAACAATTCCTATAGAAGCTGATCACTTTAAATCAGATGGAACTGGTATATCGGATAATCTCCGGCAAAGAATTGCCGAGATTGACCCGAATTATCGTGTGCGCGATGGAAGACCGATTTTCATTGAGATTGCCACAAATCGCAGAATTCTGGTGCCGACTATCGATGAGCAATTGCAAAAATTTGAAAACCTATTTGAAGGTAATATACCTTTAAATAACGATGATTATTTTACATTTATCCGAGAGCAAAATATCTTTAAAAAATCTGACAAATCTCATTTCTAAATTCGCATTTTCTCATCTTGGGCTCATTGCAATGCTCTAAACCACTGACAGCGATTAAGGTTCTGGGCACCAGTTGAAGCGCTTTCCGGTCGCTACCTTCGAGTAGTGACACTTACCGACGAGATGACCATTCACAACGCCTTTCCAGATAGGGGATATAAACCATGAAAATCGAATATTTTCCAGAAACGGACAGTCTTTACATCGAACTGGCAGATCGCCCCGGATTTGATACACGAGAAATTGAAGAAGGAATTGTTTTGGATATCGACGATCAAGGCCACGCCGTTGGCATTGACATCGATCAAGCCTCCAAGCACATGAGCCTGAACAAACTGAACCTTCGCAGACTCCCATTCGAAGTGGAGCAAGTCGCGTAAGACGACGCTCGATGAAAATCAAATACTTTGAAGACACCGACACTGCGCTTTTAGAACTCGGTGCAGGCACACCAACCGAAACAAGGGAGGTATCAGAGGATATCACCTTGGATTTAGACGATTCTGCTCAGGTCGTCTCCATCACTGTGGAGCATGCCAGCTTTTGGCGATCTTTTTCCGGCTCGGAAGATAAAGTCCCATCACCTGATTGGCATGGCGAGGTGCTGTCCGAACGCTTGGCAAAAGTTGAAGCTGGGGAAGGAAAATTCCTGACAATTCCTGAGCTCAAGGCCCGACTGGCGCCAAAAGAAGCTTAAGGAGAATCGTTGTCCTCGAAGAAGCCGCTGAGGACATTGAGCGAGGGCGCAAATTTTGCGACCTGCAAGAAATTGGAGTTGGAGATTTTTTTGAAGACACCATCCTGTCCGACACAGAAAGCTTGGGACTTTTCCATGGAATCCATGCCGACATTTTGGATTCCATCGCATGCTATGGAAAGATTTCCGTTCGGAATCCGGAATTCACCCCTGCGTTCGCTCAACGGCCCGACCTCAAGACGGCGTCGCTTTACCAATATCACCCCAAGGCGTGTCGCTTTGGCCGTTCCTACAGTGTTGATATATGAAAACGACACTTGCTCGATCTGGCTTAGCGGCGGCGCTTGTTTTTTTGCTCGCTGGGTTTCTTGCCGTCACGCCGGCGCAGGCGGCGGGGGAGGTTCTCGTTCTTTTTTACGATCGCGATGGCGGTGTGCTGACGCCGACGGAGATGAGGGCGACATCCAACAATGGCGAGGCGGGCTATGACAACGATTACCTGCTCGATCCCACCACCCTGCAGGCAATCCAGCGCGGACCTTTGGTGGAAGACCCTAGGCAGGGTTTCACTTTCAGCGTTCAGGATTCTCCCGTCGCGCTGGCTCTGAACTGGCCCACCTCGCCGCTTGGTTATGGCTTGGTCATCGTGGACAACAACGGCGCCGGCTACAGCGGGGGTGAAACGATCAATTTCAGCTATCAGGCGGCCTATGATATTCGCCGGCGTTTGGCGTCTGCCTTGGCTGCACGGCCAGACTATGTGCCGTCTGCAAAATTCAATGATGCCTATACACAGGCGCAGGCCATTCTCGACGCGATTCCAATCAGGGCGACAGAGCCCGTAAAAGGCCGTGCAGGGCAACTCGCTTTGGATCTCTTCGCCGTGGCCTACGATACAATGCTCGCGGAACACGGTCCTCAACGGGCAATCGCGCAGGCGTCGGCGGGCCTGCCATGGCTTGGAGCCAATATCGAATCCACATCGAACTATCCCGCGGTTCTCGATCTGGCGGCCAGCCTCACGCAGCCCTACGGATGGGTCCGATTGGTTTTCCCGGCCTCTGCACGTCCTGCGGATTGGGCGCCGCTGGTTGCCTACGCCAAAAGCAAAGGCCTGAAAATTCTGGGCCAGCCGGTGCGCGCGGAGGACGAGCCGTTGCTGACCCGGGAGCAATACCGGCAGCGTTTCCGGGATTTCGTCGCCGCGTTTCCGCAGATCGACGCATGGGAGGCGGGCGACCAAGCCAACGGAGCATGGCACGGCACAGGCATGGCTGAAAAGTTGGCGGATGCGGTGGCCGAGATCGAAGCGCTCGCTCCCGAGCGTTTGGTGGTGCTCAACCTCCTGCACCAAATCAATACCGAGGCACCGGAGTTCTCGATGTTCACTTGGATCGCGGCCAACCTTTCGCCAGCGCTGCGTGCCAAGTTCGACCTTGTGCTTGTGTCTCTTTACCCGGGCCAATCACCTACCGGCATTTTTTACGACCAACTCATGGAAACGACCCGCGCTGCGTTTCCCGGGAAGAAGATCGGGCTTGGAGAAGTCGGCTACGGCGAACCGGGCGAGCAACTATGGTGGTGCTACGACGAGTCTGATCCAGCCGGTGAGGGGCGCCGCGCGGTGGTGGCGCAGTATTACCCTGCCATGTTCGATTTCACGGGAAGCATAGGCGGCGGATTCTGGTGGAATTTCGCTGGGGAATTCCCTGCTGACCCCGACCTGCAAGCGACGCTGTCCGGTCTGCGAGACCGGCTGGCGGCGGGCATCGGGCAGCCGAGTCCCGCGCGCAACGGCTCTTGGTATGCCCTTGCCACGATTCAAAACCGCGCAACTTGGAAAGACCTCTACCAGCAGGTGCCCGTGCGGCCCTACACTAACTATACAGCAGGCGCTTGGGCCAAGGGAACGGGTGCTGTGGCTCTGCAAATTTGGGGCGACCCCGCGTGGACCAAGTTGTTGGCCTCCGTGCGTTGCGACGGCGGCACCAATTGGAAAAAGTTTACGACCACAGCCTTCAACTCCGGCAACCGCACGCGTGTATGGATCACATTAGACAATGCATTTGACCGGTCAGCTGGAACACTGCTCCTCGACGACGCCTGGTTTCGCCGCCAGGGCACCACAAACAATCTCCTGCGCAATCCCGGTTTCGAGCTGGGCAACACGATTTGGACTACCACCGATCCGACCGTATTCCGCATAACTAAACATTGATTCGCGGGATACCAGCGCCGCAAAGCGCGACGGTTCCTTTTGCCCGTCTTATCGCCCTACTTCACTCCGGCGGTAATAGACGGCGGTGTGGCCGACTTGCTGCACAAGGAGGGAATTCGTTTTGGCGGCGAGTTCTTTGGAGAGGGTTTTGCGTTCCTCTTTGAAGCCTTCGAAGCGGATTTTCAGGATTTGGTGCAGGTTGAGCTGTTCTTCGAGGGCGGCGAGGAACTCGGGAGTGGCTCCGGCTTTGCCGAGTCGAAGGACGGGTTTGAGGAGTTGGGCGCGGCTTTTGAGTTCGCTGAGGCGAGGTTCGGACGACATGAATGATGGCGCGCTCAAGCAGGAGACTCGGAGCGGAGGACGGGGCGCTTGCGGATGGTGATGCGTTTCACGCGAGCGTCATCGGGCGGGCTCCATGTGACGAGTTCCGGGTCGTCCTTGAAGGCGTTGTGCACGATGCGGCGGTCGTAGGAATTGAGCGGAGCGGTCTGCATCGGGCGTCCGCTGGCGCGAACGGCGCTGGCGAGTTGGCGCACTTTGGCAACAAGTGCGTCATCGCGCATGCTGCGGTAGTGTTGGACATCGACAATGATCCGGGCGCCGGGGGGATTTTGCGAGGTGAGGATGCGATTGACGAGATACTGAAGGTCATCCATCACCTCTTCATGGCGGCCTATGAGCCGGTCAGTTTCGGTGGTGAGGATCTGAAGCGTGGTGTTGCCGTCG
>JBIKUM010000079.1:0-9824 GCA_044347585.1 Terrimicrobiaceae bacterium | reverse complement strand
AATCCGCCTACCCAACCCGAAAAATCGAAATCCCAGCGTGAAGAGATTGTAGTGCCTTTGGAACGACCCCCTAGGTTTTATGCGGGTTCCCGGTCACCCATGCGAAACTTGGGTTAGATGCGAGCGGGCAGAGGTCAGGACGCGTGGTCCGGCATTCCACGCAAAAACAAAAAAGCTGCCCTATCCAACGAAGGACGGGCAGCTTTTTGGAGTGGGAAATTTACCCAAGGGCCAGCTGGGCCGTTGCGATTTCGAGGATTTCGTTCGTGATACTGGCCTGACGGGCCTTGTTGTATTCGAGTGTGAGGTCCTTGACGAGGCTCTTGGCGTTGTCGGTGGCGCTCTTCATGGCCACCATGCGGGCGCTTTGTTCCGAGGCGCGCGTGCTGAGCTGGGTTTGGAAAACGATGTGATGCAGGTAAGCCGGCAGGATGGCGTTGAGAACGGAGTTGGCATCCGGCTCGAAGGTGAATCCCGCTTCTGGCGCGGGCGATGCCTCATAGTGAGATTGAATACCGGCTGCTTCCAAGCTGGTTATTGGAATAATGAGCAAATCTGTTGGAATTTGAGACAGCGTATTCGCAAAACGGGGGTAGAGGATCGACACCTTATCCACGGTGCCGTCGAGGAACTTCTCAATGCAAAACTTTGAAATCTGTTTGCACTGGGCGAAGTTCGGGCTCTCGTTAAGCGGGAAGTCTGCAAGCATTTTGCGCTTGGTGCGGGCCAGAAATTGCGTGCCCTTTCGGCCGATGCTCACAAACTGGGTTGTTGCGGGGTCAAAGGTCATGGCCTCACGCAAAATGTTTGTGTTCAGAGCACCGCAGAGCCCCTTGTCCGTGGACATGAGAATGACGAGGTGGTTTTTCACTTCCCGTTCCTGCAGGAGGGGATGCATGGAGTCCTCCAAAGTGTCTTTCAGAGAAACAATAACCCTGTTGAGGAGGTGGGCGTAGTCCCGTCCGTTCAGTGCGGCCTGCTGGGCTTTGCGCATCTTGGAGGCCGCGACCATCTGCATGGCCTTGGTGATCTGCGCGGTGTTTTTGACCGACTTGATGCGTCGGCGGATGTCGCGAAGGTTGGCCATGGTTTTTTACAGGGTGTTGAAGGACTTGAATTCCTCAAGAGCGGCCTTGAGTTCCTTCTCGACCTCTTCATCGAACATGCGTTTCTTTCCGACCTTTTCAAGGATAGAGGCTTTGCGCGTTTCGATGAATTCCACAAATTTGCTTTGAGCGGCCTTGACTTTATCGACGGCGATGGGGTCGAAGAGTCCTTTTTGCATGGCCCAGAGGACTATAGCCTGCATTTCGACGGCGATCGGATTGTATTGGGATTGTTTGAAGAGTTCCACAATGCGGGCGCCTCGATCGAGGGTCGCCTTGGTCTTGGCATCCAAGTCCGAACCAAACTGCGCAAAGGCGGCGAGTTCACGGTATTGGGCGAGGTCGCCCTTGATCTTGCCAGCAACTTGTTTCATCGCCTTGATTTGAGCGGCGGAACCCACGCGGGACACCGAGAGACCGACCGAAATGGCCGGGCGGATGCCTTGGTAGAAAAGGTCGGTTTCGAGGTAGATTTGACCGTCCGTGATCGAAATAACATTCGTCGGGATGTATGCCGAGACATCGCCCGCTTGTGTTTCGATGATCGGAAGGGCGGTAAGAGAACCATTACCAGCTTCTTCCGAAAGACGGGCCGAGCGCTCGAGGAGGCGGCTGTGGAGATAGAACACATCGCCTGGATAAGCTTCGCGGCCCGATGGGCGCTTGAGCAGAAGGGAAATCTGACGGTAGGCATTCGCGTGCTTCGTGAGATCGTCGAACACGATCAGAGCGTCCATGCCATTGTCCATGAACCATTCACCCATAGCGGCACCGGAGAATGGGGCGATGTAGAGGTCGGCGGCGGTGTCGGAGGCTGTGGCGGCGATGATGATTGTGTATTTCAACGCATCATTCGCTTCCAAAGTGCTGACAACACGAGCGATATTCGCATTTTTCTGTCCGATTCCAACATAGATGGAGTAGAGTGGTCGGAAATTTGGGTCTCCGCTTTCTTCAGCAGCTCGGTTGATTTTTGCCTGGTTGATGATTGTGTCGATGGCGATAGTTGTTTTGCCAGTGGCACGGTCGCCGATGATGAGTTCGCGCTGGCCGCGGCCTACGGGAATCATGGCATCCACACTCATAATGCCGGTCTGCACTGGCTGGCTGACCGAGCGGCGCTTGATAATGCCGGGAGCGATCTTCTCAACAGGGTAGGTGGAGTCGTGAGGAATGGGTCCCTTGCCATCGATCGGCCGGCCAAGGGCGTCGACGACGCGGCCGAGGAGACCTTTGCCCACAGGAACTGAAAGGAGCTTGCCAGTGGTTTTGACTTCCGCGCCTTCGCTGATCTGTGTGTAGTCGCCAAGAACGATGACGCCGACTTCGGTTTCCTCGAGGTTCAGAGCGATACCTGCGATTCCGCTTGGGAATTCAACCATTTCATTGAGTTTGACGGCGCTGAGACCTTCGACGCGGGCGATACCGTCGCCGATTTCACGGACGGTTCCGACATTCGTTTGGCGGGCGGCATTGCTTTTGACGGCGCTGATTTTTTCTTCGAGTTCGAGGACGATGTTGCTCATGTGACTATTGGATCAGGATTGTTTAAGTGTTTCGAGGCGGGATTGGATGCTTCCATCCCAGACATTGCTGCCGAGTTTCACGCGAAGGCCGCCGATGAGAGACGGGGTGTGGCGGAACTCGGTGGTGATTTTGCCGAATTTGATGGAGAGGTTGGATGAAATTTCGCTGCGCTTTTCAGCCGTGAGTTCCATGGCGCTCTCGACAATGGCATGGTGGCGGGCCACCTCCATACGGGTGAGTCGTGTGATGAATTTCAGCATCTGCACAAAATGGCGCGGCTTTCTCTCAACGATTTCCGTAGTGATCGTGCGAAGTCGGTTTTCGTCGAGTCGGCCATCCACGATCGACATGTCGAAAAGTTCCTTGGATTGGCGACGGGCTTCTCGGCTGAGTTTCATGGTTGGCGGATCAGGCTGCGAGTTGTTTGGAGGTCTCGCTGGCGAGGCGCTCCTGGTCGGCTTCGGTGAGAACCTTGCCGGCGACCTTGGCTGTCGTATCCACCACGAGGTGAACCATTTCTTTTTTCACATCGGCAACCATGCGGGCGCGCTCGAGGGCCACGCTTTCATTGGCCTTGAGGATGATATTCTCGGCATCTTTAACGGCTTGCTGAGTATGTTTTTGGGTGGCTGCGTCGCTCGATGCACGCGCTTCTTCAATGATGCGCTGGGCATCCGAGTTTGCTTTGCGAAGGATTTCCTGACAACGGATTTCAGACTCGGCGAGTTGCTTCTTGATTTTTTCGGCGTTGGCCTGTCCCTCTTCAATGGTGCGGCGGCGTTGCTCGAAAATGGCAATGATAGGTCCAAAGGCGAATTTCCTGAGGATCGCGTAAACAATCAAAAACAAAATGACTTGCGCGAGAAATTTAGGCCAAGCGATACCGAACTGAGTGAGGAGCTGATCCATTAAAAAAAGGTCTGGTTTGTGGTTTTAAAAATGGTTTTCCGGAACCGCCCGGCTGGCGGGCGGTTCCGGGTGAAACATTAGCGGCCTTGGAAGGCGAGGATGAGAGCGTAAATCGCGATGGCCTCTGCGAGAGCCATGCCGATGATGCTCAGAGTCAGGACTTTTCCGGAAGCATTTGGGTTGCGTCCGACGGCTTCGACGGCTTTTCCGCCGATCATTCCGATGCCGATGGCTGCTGCCGCGCCAGCGATGGCGAGGGTGAAGCTGCCTGTGATTCCTCCGGCTGTAGCAGCCGCTTCTGCGATGAGTTGTGGTATCATGTTATGTTTTCTTGTTGGTTTTTTCTCCATCGCCCGCAGTCTTTGCCACGGTCCCGATGGAAAAAGTGTTTAAAATTTAGTGTCCCTCCTCCTCGTCATGAGAGGTCGAGAGTTGGATGTAAACGGAGCAAAGGAGCATGAACACGGTGGCCTGAAGGAGCCCGACCAGAATTTCCAAGAAATAGAACGGAATCGGGATCGTAATTGAGGTGATGTAGGCCATCCATTCGGGCAAGCCAAGACTCTTGCCGAGGGTGATCATGGTCGTCAGGAGGGTTTCACCTGCGAAAACATTGCCGAAAAGTCGCAACGAGAGCGACACGGGGCGGAAGGCCATGGAGACAACTTCGATGAGGCCTACGAAGAGAAAGATCGGGATCAAAGCAATTGCCATGAACCCAGTGAGGCCGCCTTTGACGCCGAAGATGTGGCTCAAGAAACCTTTCACACCGACTTCACCAATCGACCAGTAGAGCCAGAAAAACATGAAGACCACGGCCATCGCCAGCGTCATGTTCATATCGGCAGTGGTCGGGCGCAGAAGAGGTGCGGTGACTTCGAAGCCGTAGTTGCTTGATTGACCCCAGCCAATGGAGCCCACTCCCGGCATGAGCGCGAACCAGTTTGAGACAATGATGAAGATGAATAATGTCGCCAGTAGCGAAAAAACGCGTGCCACCATGTGTCCGCCCACAATGCTCTCGATGAGGTCGTAGAGACCTTGAACGACGGCTTCGAAAAAATTCTGAGTCGGTCCCGGGACGACCGTCATGTTTTTGGTGGCCTGGCGCGCGAACCAAATGATGAAGGCTGCAACGACGGCGCTGACGAATATCGAGTTGGACAGCCACTCAATAAAGGGCTCTCCCTGCGTTGACGGAAAAATCGTCGGTGCGTCGAGTGTGAGTGCGGCTGCTATAGTAGTGGAAAACGGCATGGTTCTTCGAACGAGTCGGATTTCGAATTCCGGACTGTTGCGGTGGATGCCGATCTCTCGGCAGACTGCGTCCCGAATTCAGAGAACGGGATTTCTACCAGACGCTCCCTACGAGGCAACCCAAAAGAGGTGTTCGTGGGTGGTTTTTTTCGATCACGCAATTTTCCCGTCACGCGTTTGCTCGAGGACACGAAAAGCCTCTGCTGCCGATTGGAAGCGGGCAGGGAGTGGCGGTGAGAGAAAATCGGCAAGGTTGGAGTGGGAGATTTTGCGCAGGCCCGTTTTTTCTCCCCAGGCTTCGAGGTCGGAAAAATTCACATCCGCTGTGATGTCGCAGCGACCCGGCGCTTGATAAATGTCGGCACCGCTGAGGACTTGATGCGCCGCGTAGCCGCGAAGGCTTCCCGCCGGCCGCCGATGATAAAGCATCGGCATGGTGTCGCCGTAGTCGATCGTAAGCATGGAGCCGGATTTCCAGCCCGGGATCCAGGCCTGAAGCCAGTTGCGGTAGGATTCATGCACCTCCACGCGCTGGCCGATGCTGGCCGGATGTTGAAAAACAGTGGACTCGGGGAGTTCGCAGGGTTTGAGAATTTCCCTCAATCGCCCGCCTTCGAGTTGCAGGTGGAGCTCCTGCCAGCCTGTCGGCGTTAGCTCGAAAACCCGGCACGGAAAGGCATCCACAAGCTCGTTGGAAAAAATATGGGCCCGACCGCTCGTGGCCTCCAGCGCGGCAGGGAGAGTCTCGTGCCATGTGACGCGCAGGCCCTTCAGCAGCTTCCTCTGTGCCACGCGAAGCGGGGAGGAAACTTCGACAATGTGGTAGTGGATTCGTAGGCGTTTCCACCAACCGAGGTCCGCGAGAATGTCGCGCGCGAGTTGTCCACTCCCGGCTCCGATCTCGATGACATCGCGGGAGCCGTTTTTTTGGATCCAACGCGCTATGCCCCTTGCCAGCGAGCCGTCGAGCGTGGCCATTGTGGAAAAGTCCCCCCGTCGGCCTACAGCTTGGATGCGGGCGGAGTAGTAGCCGAAGGAGGTATTGTAGAGAGCCTCCTGCATGAAGCGATGGAAGGGGATCGAGCCGCCAAGCTCATCCTGGAGCGCGCGCAGGAAGGCCCCCGCCGCGCTCACGGTGTCGTGAGTTTCTCCTCCTCGCCGGAGAGGTTCTGCCATTTCGTTTTGAAATCCGGATCGTAGCGCTGGTCTTGCAGGTCGAGCATGACCTCCCGTTGGCGGATGATTTTTTCGATGCGCGGCTGGATTTCCTGCCACACCTCGCGCAGCAGGCGAAGTGCGCCCGGTTCGCGGTCCCAGAGCACGGCGTAGCTTTGAATGAAATCGGCGGCGTAGGCGGGCTCGGCGCGGTCGTGTGGGAACCACAGGTTTTTTGGCGGCTCGGCTGTTTCGAGCAGCATCGGAGCTATGTAGATATTGCGCAGCATGGCTTCGATGTATTTCTCGCGGGCCTCCATCTCACGGCTCTCCAACGAGCAACTCAACGCCCAGCCGAAAATGAAAGACGGCTCCTTGAAGTCGGAGGGATAGTCCTGCTCGTAGCGTGAAAAAAATTTCGCCGCCTTGTCGGGAGCCTCCGCCAGAAGGTGCAGCATGGGGATGAAAAAACGGACGCCTTGGTTGTCCATGGGATTGCAGGCGAGGAGATCCTCCAGATCGCCGCAGGCTTCGGTGAAGCGCCCCAGATGCCAGTTCGTCATGGCGCGGCCATAGATCGCCCGCAGGTAGGGACGGGTCGCGTGGTCTTTCCACCAAACTGTGTCGGGTTGGTTTCGGAGTTCCGCTTCGCGGCGGATGATTTCATCGTAGGCGTCGCCGCAGGATTTCCAATTGCCCGCGCTGAATTCCATATCCGCCAACTCGATTCGGGCCGCCGAGCAATCCGGGTTCTTCTCCAGCGCAAGTTTGAGATGGGTGAGCTTTTTCGAAGGCGAACGCAGGCGGAGAGCGGTTCGCACGAGGCCGGCAGCGACTTCGCGCGGCGGGGGAGTAGCCTGCTCGGGGCGGCCGTTGCGAAGCACGAGCAGGCTTGTCACTGCTTGAAGCTCCTCCGAAACAGCCTTGGCCGCCGGCGTGAAGCGGATGTTGATCTTCGACTCGGCCGAAAAGGCACGCCAGTCCTCCTCCACCCAATCCTCGTTTTGCGGAACAAGAAGCTGATCCGGCGGCGGAGTTTTATCCAGAATGCGGTAGAGCAGATTCTCGATCTTCGCTTGATCGAGTTCCTCCATCAGCTCCGGTGGAGCAATCGGCGCTCCGGTGCGGTCGCAGATGACGACAAGCGTCGGTAAAAACCAGTCCGCTCCGCTGGGCACGGCCTCCTCGAGGTCCAGCCAGTGCAGATGCCAGGTGTTGCGCGGTGTTTTGAGAGCCTGGATCATAGGCTCCAATCCACATCCAGAGTGTTTTTGCGGCCGAAGCGGTCGTTGAAATAAATCTTCTTGTTCGCGGCCCCGTATTCATGGACGAGGCGTGTCACCTTCACATCGAAGCAGCAGTATTTTGCGATATCGAGGATCTTGCCTTCGCGCCACCAGCGAATCGCGTCGAGGCCGTCCGCTGTCTTCCCGACGCCGAGCGTGGCTTGGGCGATGTCTTCGAGTTTGAGCCGGTGACCGGCAATGCGCTCGACTTCCTGCAGGAGGTCGAAGGAAACAAGGTTCTCCCGCAGATCGAGGATCGTGTAGGCCATGAGCACATCATAGTCGAAACGCACATGGTTGAAGCCCACGACGAGGTCGGCTCGCTGCAGGCGTTTGATGAGCTGCTCGGCGCGGTCCTCGCCGAAAATCTCGTAGCAGTTGTCCCGGGAACTATATGTCACGCCGAGGGACATCCCCATCTCATGCTTTTTATCCCAGCCCCCGACATCGTTCGCGGTTCGCTGGGTCTCAAGGTCGAAATAGACAATATCCATGGGATGCTGCGGGCCTTGGGTCGGATCGGGTTCCGCTGATGGAAAATCAGCGCTGCAGCTTGCTGTCGAGCAGGCTCACGATTTGACGGGTCTTTTCGTCCTCCACCATGCGTTGCTTGATCAGTTTGCAGGCGTGGATGACGGTGCCGTGATCCCTGCCGCCGAAGGCATCGCCGATGTCCGTGAGCGGCATGCTGGTGTGCTGCCGGCTGAGATACATGGCATATTGTCGGGCCAATGCGATGTTGGCCGGGCGGCGTTTGCTGCTCATGTCCGCAATGCGCACATCGAAATGCTCGGCCACGCAGCGTTGAATCTGGTCGATGGTGACCGCTTTTTTCGCCTGCTCCTGGAAAATATCCCGCAGAAGATTCTCGATCACATCGCGCGTTATTTCACGATCGCTCAGTGATTTGTAGGAGGCTACGCGCATGAGGGCGCCTTCGAGGCGGCGAACATTGTTGCGAATCTTGTCGGCCAGAAATTCCATGATCCACGGCTCGAGCGAGAGGTTCAGGCTCTCAGCTTTGCTGCGAAGGATCGCGATTCTCGTCTCGGTATCGGGCGGTTGGATTTCCGCCGTCATGCCCCACTCAAAGCGGGAGACCAAACGCTGCTCGAGTTTTTCAATCTCGCTGGCCGGGCGGTCGCTCGAAAGCACGATCTGCTTGTGGGCGTCATGAAGCGCGTTGAAAGTGTGGAAAAATTCCTCCTGACTCCGCTCCTTGCCGGCGAAGAATTGAATGTCGTCGATCAATAGGACATCCGCCTGACGGTATTTTTTGCGGAATTTCACCAGCGTCCCGTGCTGAATCGCGTCGATGAACTCGTTCGTAAATTGCTCGCTCGACAGGTAAACGATCTTCGAAGCTTTTCCCTTGGCCAAAACATGGTGGCCGATGGCGTGCAGGAGGTGGGTTTTACCGAGTCCGCTCACGCCGTAAACGAAGAGCGGATTGTAGGTGATGGCCGGTGAATTCGCTACGGCAAGCGCTGCCGAATGCGCAAATTCATTGTTCGTGCCGACGACAAAAGAATCGAACCGGTTGCGGGGATTCAGCCCCTGCAGTTGGGCTCCGGCGGCCTTGTCCTTGGCAGGCTTTGCCGCAGCGGCGGGCGCGGGACGCGCAGGCATCTCAGGCTCGCCCGCGCTCTGGAGCTGAATCGAAGTCATTCCAGGTGCCTCCTCCAGCACCGCCTCTTTCACAATCGGGAGATAATTGCTCTCGATAAAAAACTGATGGATCGGATTCGGAACCGAAAGCGTCAGGACATTGTCCGCCATCGAGGCGATCTGGATGCCGGAAAACCAGCGCTCAAATCCATCCGCACTCACGCGCTCCCTGATGCGTTTCGAAATTCGTGTCCAGAGGGTGGAATCTAATGTCATCATCGTTGTCTTATTCGCCACGAGCAAAGTTGGCAATATCAGGTCTGAAGGTTGCAAAAAAGCAGGTCAATCGCAGTGACCCATTATTCCAGGAGTGAAATGGGGTCCGGTTTTCGGTCGCTTTAAGTATTGAGTAAAAATAACTTGAAACAAAACTTGCCAAGTTGGCCGTGATGCTCGTCCATGACCTTGAATCAGCGCACGCTAGGCTGCCACCAATGGTTTCCAAAGACAGAGTTGAGTTATTCACAAGTTATACACATGCTGGCAGTTGTTGTTTCCGCCAACAGGCTGAGAATAAAAATCCGCCCCGCCCCCCTCAAGAAAAATTCGCCTTCCGGGCACGAAAAAAAGTTTCATTTGTTTCAAAGAAAATCTTGACCCGCCCGCCGACGCAGAATTGATCGGACTCGCCAACGGAAGGGGGAGGGAGTGCTCGGGGTGGGACTCGAACCCACATTCCTTGCGGAACCAGATCCTAAGTCTGGCGCGTCTGCCAATTTCGCCACCCGAGCGGTGCGCAGAGCCCGAAGCATCGACGCCCCGGGCCGCGTGATCAAGCCGAAAATCCCCTCGACACGGGCTTCGCAGGCAAATACGAGTCATCGGCAATGGATACACAAGGCGAAATCACACTCAGCCGCGATTGCGACGCGGTGCAAATTCCAAGCGGTCATCCCATCGTTCTGCCAGCGGGCAT
>JBIKUM010000078.1:0-9861 GCA_044347585.1 Terrimicrobiaceae bacterium | reverse complement strand
CGGATACACCTCCGAGGCTGTCTGGGGCGCGCTAAAAACCGCGAAGGACGAGGGATTGACCCGTTTGCTCGGCATCGCTCCCGGGCCGGCCAATGGATTTTCGCTCGATTTGCTTGGATCATTCGAGCGCTTCGGCGACCTCATCGACTGGGCCATGCTCATTTTGAATCCTCTCGAACCGTGGCCGGTCGGTTTAACCCTGCCCGCGTGCGAAAAATACGGGGTCAAAGTCATGACACGCGTCGTCGATCACGGTGGCGTTTTCCACGGCGATCTCGGGCTCCCGGGCCATGAATTCAAGCCAGGCGACCACCGCACCTACCGCCCCGAGGGGTGGGTGCAGCACGGTATGGAGAAGGCGGAGCGTATGCGGCCCCTCGCCGAAAAATACCATCTTACCCTGCTCCAGTTCGCCGCGATCTGGAATCTCAGCCATCCCGGAGTGGAAAGTGCGGTTCCGACATTCATTCAAGAGTCCGGTGAAGCCGCCAGGCCGATTGAGGATAAAATCCGCGAGTTCGCCGCCTTGCCCGATGTGCGTTTCACTCCCGAGGAGGTCCATGAGGTTCGCCGCATCGGCGACAACACCGGTTGCATGAAGCTCAAGGGAGCCAGCAACCGCCACGCGGTCAGCGAGCGGGTCGACGAATGGCCCATGCGCAAGGACCTGCTGGAAACCGCCTCGCGTTACAATCTGGGAACGGATTGGTAGCCATCGGCCTGCCGTTTCCCGGTGTTCCAAGGATTCGTGTGAGGACTTCACCCCGCCCATGTCCGCGTTGACACTCGCTTTCATCCTCGTAGCCTTTGCGAATTCAAATGTCCGATAAGAAACCCTCGCCAGCTTCGCGCTTCATTTCCCATGCCCCCGGTTATTGGAAAAATGTTCCAGCCTCCGATTGGGATGACTGGCGCTGGCAACAGAGAAACCGGGTCACCACCTTGGCAGCGTTGGAACAGCACCTCCAACTCAACAGCGAGGAACGAGCCGGCGTGCTTCTCGCAGGCACGAAGCTCGCACTCGCTGTCACCCCTCACTATTTCAACCTCATCGAACAGGACAACCCCGACTGCCCGATCCGGCGGCAAGTAATACCCCGCATCGAAGAGGGCTACGATTCCCCCTACGACATGGCCGATCCCTGCGGAGAGGACTCACATATGCCGGTTCCCGGACTTGTTCACCGCTACCCCGACCGGGTTTTGTTTCTGGTCACCGACCGCTGCGCGTCCTATTGCCGCTACTGCACACGAAGCCGCGTGGTCAGCGGGGTGGGGGAGCAGGAACTCGTCACCGACTTCGAGGAGGCTTTTCGTTATCTGGAAAAAAATACAGCCATTCGTGATGTTTTGCTATCCGGCGGAGACGCCCTCTTGCTTTCAGACTCGCGTCTGGAGGCGATCCTTCAGCGCCTTAGGTCGATTCCCCACCTCGAATTTCTTCGCATCGGCACGCGCGTCCCGATTTTCCTCCCGCAGCGCATCACTCCCGAACTTTGCGCGATGCTCCGCAAGTATCATCCCCTGTGGATGAGCGTGCATGTGAATCATCCGCGCGAACTGACCAGCGAGGTGCGTGAGGCCTTGGGCCGACTCTCCGACAGCGGCATCCCGCTCGGCAATCAGAGCGTGCTTCTCAAAGGCGTCAATGACGACCCGGACACCATGAAGCAGCTCATCCACAAACTGCTCCTGTGCCGTGTCAGGCCCTACTACCTCTATCAATGCGATCTCATTCGCGGTTCCTCCCACCTGCGCACATCGGTCGCCAAAGGAATAGAAATTATCGAATCCCTGCGCGGCTTCACCAGCGGTTACGCCATTCCCCAGTATGTCATCGACGCGCCGGGCGGCGGCGGCAAGGTGCCGATTAACCCGAACTATGTCGTCTATCACGATTCCGAAAAAATCGTGATCCGCAACTACGAGGGGAAAATTTTTGAATATCCAGAGCCTCTCCCGGTGCCGGCGATGAACCATCACGGCGCGGAACTCTTCAGCGCTTGAGTTGCCAACCGGTGTCCGGCGGGCCTTAGATTTTTTCGAAGGCTCGGCGGGCGTTGGCCGTGATTGTTGCCCAATCCTTTTTCTGAATCAGGTCGCGCGGCGCGATCCAGGATCCTCCCACTGCGGGAACATTTTTCAGGGACAGGTAGCGGGTAAAGTTGCCCTCATCCAATCCGCCGAGGGGGATGTATTCGAGTTCAAGGTGTGCGTAGGGGGCTGACATGGAATTCAGGTAGGCCACGCCGCCACTCGGTTCGGCCGGGAAAAATTTGAGCAACTTGCAGCCAAGTTCGGCGGCACCTTCGATGTCCGAGGGAGTGACAATGCCCGGCGCGAACGCAAGACCGGCCGACTTCGCCGCACGAACGATATTCGCATTGAATCCTGGAGCGACTGCAAATGCGGCCCCGGTGGCGATAGCCTTGTCCACTTGCTCGGTCGTCAGCACCGTGCCCAAGCCCGTCATCATGTCAGGATAGGCTTCGCGGATGCGGCGCAGGGATTCAAAAGCTGTGGGAGTGCGAAGGGTCAGTTCGATCGCCGAAATTCCGCCGGCCAGCAAGGCCTCAGCCAGAGGCGCGGCATCATTCGCATCGTCGATGACCACAACAGCGATGATTTTTGATTGGCGGACTTTCTCAAGAAGGGCGGAAGGGAAGGCAGGATTCATAAGGGTCCTATTTTGCAGAGAGCTCCTTTTACAGACCAGTTTTTTATCGAGGCCACAGGAGGCTCAAAAGAAAATTAAAAAAGTTCTTGCACCGCCACGAGCCGGTGTTACTTTGATCTCGTTCTGGGGGGAACAGAAGCCCGTTGTAGCACTCGCTGCGACGGGCTTCAACTTTTGTAGGGTGCCCTACTTTTTCAGGGCTTTTCGTTTGATGATTGCGAATGCAGCAGATGTTTCGTCCACGCGAAGAACGAAGCAGCTCGCGAAATAGGCTGCCGATCCGGCGAGAATAGCTGTCAAAAGAAGAACAATCCGTCCTGCGAGTTCACCTCCGCCAAGCAGGGGAGATCCAAAAGTAAAAACGGCCTGGCATGCCAGCGCGAGTGGAACCGTGGCCGCCGCACAACGGATGAGCGTGCTCAGGAATTTTTTGCTCTCGAGGTTTTTTGCCGGTGAGAGCATCAGAAGGTAAAGAGTGGTGAAGTTCAGGATGGCGCAGATCGAAGTGGAGAGGGCGAGGCCTTTGTGACCCATGCCGAGGCGAAACATGAAAATATAGTTCAAAAGGAGGTTCAATCCCACCGCGCCGAAACTCACGAGCATCGGCGTCCATTTGCGATCGATGGCGTAGAATGCGGGAGAAAGAACTTTGATGCAGGAGTAGGCGACAAGGCCGATGGCGTAGCACTGGAGGGCAAAAGCCGTTTGCAAGGTGTCATTCTTCACAAAGTGGCCGTGCTCATAAATCAGGCCTATCACTGGTTCGGCAAGGAACCAGAGTCCAACAGCGGAGGGCAGCGTGAGAAAAGCCGCAAGGCGCATCGCCCGCCCGAGTGTGGGACCGAAGCGGCTTGTGTCGGTATCCGCCGCAATGCGCGAAACGACAGGCAGTGTGATCGTGGCAACCGCGACGCCGAAAACGCCAAGGGGGAGTTGCATGAGACGGAAGGCGCTATTGAGCCATGTCACGGCCTCCGCGCCGGCGTAGGATGCAAAGCGGGAGTTTACGAGCACATTCACCTGCACCGCACTGGCTGCTATCACTGATGGCACCATGAGGATGAGGGTGCGTTTGATTCCCGAGTCGTTCCACCGGAAGTCGGGACGGAAGCGGAATCCCGCCCGGTGCAAGCTGGGGAGCTGCATGGCGAATTGAAGAAACCCGCCGATGAGTGTTCCGATGGCCAGACCCGTGAGAGCCTTGGGGCCGAACGAGGGATCGATGATCCAACCAAAAAGAACGCCGCCCGCAATGGATCCAATATTGAAGAAGCTCGAGGCCAGCGCCGGCGCAGTGAAAACCTGACGCGAATTCAAAATGCCCATGACCAACGCCGCGAGGGATACCATTAAAATGAACGGATACATGATCCGTGTTAGCAGTATGGTGAAAGCGGCGTCCTGTGGGTCGAATCCCGGTGCGAGGAGATTGACGAGCGGTTCGGCAAAGATGATGCCCAGCAAGCTCACCGCGCTCATAAAAATGGTGGCCAGCGTGAGCATTTTGGAAGCCAGTGCCCAGGCCGACGCCGAGCCTTCTTTTTCGAGTTTCTGGGAAAAGACTGTGATAAAGGCTGTCGAGAGCGCGCCTTCAGCAAAAAGGTCGCGCAGGAGATTTGGCAAGCGGAAGGCGATGAGAAAGAGCCCCATCGCGGCCGTTCCGAACAAGGCGTTGAAGAGCACCTCGCGCACGAGTCCAAGAACGCGGCTTAGCATAACTGCAGCGGCGATCACGCCACTGGCACGGGTATTAAGTTTTTTTTCGTCGTTCATCAGGCGGCGGCCTTGCGCAGGCGTTCCATAATAGCGGCACCGATTCCCGACTCGGGTAGAGCCTCGGCGATGATGAGATCCAGACCCGCTTCGTCGAGGCGGCGCATGGCGCCATAGAGATTCGCAGCCGCTTCGCGAGGGTCGTTGGTGCGGCTGAGAAACTCTGTTTGAAAAAATCCTTCACCGCTCTGTGACCATGAGAGGAGACCGTTGCGTGCGCCTCTTGGCCTTGGTTTTTGTTCGATGACGAGCTTCGTGCGAGGAGCGTAGTGGCTCTTGAGTCCACCAGGCGCGGCGACTCCCGCCGGACCATGAAAAACGGGGGCAAATTCGCGAAGCTCGTCCTCCGTGACCGGCCCGGGACGCAGGATTTGAAGCCGATCCTCCATGACATGAACGATGGTGGATTCGATACCGTGCGTGCAGGGCCCGCCATCGACAATCAGTCCAATGCGTTCATCCAGTTCGCTCAAAACATGTGCCGCACATGTCGGGCTGATGCGTCCAAACCGGTTGGCGCTCGGAGCGGCGAGGGGACGGTCGAATGTTTGAACGACCTCCTGAAAAACAGGGTGCGCGCTCATGCGCAGCGCCACGGTGTCCTGGCCGGCGGTTACAATATCTGGAATGACCGATTGACGTGGAAGCACGAGCGTGAGTGGTCCGGGCCAGAAGGTCTGGGCGAGCGCCAATGCCAGAGGGGAAGGAGCGGCAACACGCGACAGCCAGTCGATTGAGGGCAGGTGGACGATCAGCGGATCGCTGAGCGGGCGTTCCTTGGCTTCGAAAATGCGGGCGCAGGCCTCTGGCCAGAGTGCGTCCGCCGCCAACCCATACACGGTCTCGGTCGGGAGACCGACGGGAAGTCCCGCCCGCAGCAGGGCTACGGCTTCAGGAATTCCTTCGCCTGGCTTGAGTATGCGGGTTTTCAATCGAGGGATGCTTCGAGAACCTCGTGGGTCTGGCGCTTGCGGAAGGCAAGGAGGTTTTCGGCAACATGGGGCATTTCCGAAGCGAGCATCGCCGCAGCAAAAAGAGCCGCGTTTTTGGCCCCTGGGACACCGATGGCAAATGTGGCCACTGGAATGCCTGCAGGCATTTGAACGATTGAGAGGAGCGAGTCCTGGCCGCGCAGGGCTTGGCTTTCCACCGGAACTCCCAGCACAGGCAAATGCGTGTGCGCGGCGAGCATGCCCGGCAGGTGGGCGGCTCCTCCAGCTCCTGCGATGATACAGCGAAGTCCGCGCTCGCTTGCGGACTTGGCATAAATCGCAAGCAGGTCGGGTGTGCGGTGCGCGGAGACGATGCGGCACTCGTGCTCGATGCCGAGTTTGTCGAGGAGCAACGAGGTTTCCTCCATGGTGCTCCAGTCCGAACGGCTGCCCATGACGACACCGACGACGGGTGGGGATTTTTTAGACTTTTTGGATTTCATTGGATTCAAAACGCAGAGATTGCGTTGGGTTTTTCTACTTGGCAATCCGGCATGGGCCGGTTTTGTCCATAAAAAATAAAAGGCCGGGCGGAACGGCGTTCCACCCGGCCTTAATGATCGTTCTTATTTGGATGTTCCGATTTTGCTCGGAGCAGGTGCCGGCTTTGGCTTGCTGGCGCAAGCGCCCAATCCAAGAGCTGCGATCGCGAGAGCTGCCACGGCAGCGATAGTTGCGAATTTCATGTTAATTTTTCCCCCTCCTTTCCAGGCATGTTGCCGCTGCCAACCTGCCACAATCTTGGACGCTGACAACATTATTCAGATTTTTCCTTATCAGGCCGAATCGGTTCTTTTCACAAAATTCCTGCGCGTTTAGAAATGCGCCATGACGATTGAGAAAATCTCGTCGCCCGCATTCACGGTTCTGGAACTGACGGGCGAGATCGACCTGCACTCCTCCAGCCCGCTCAAGTGGGAGTTGAAGTCTTGTGTGGATGACCACACTCCCGTGCTTCTCCTTGATTTCAAACGCGTCGGGTATATCGACTCCAGCGGGCTGGCTATTCTCATCGGGTATCTCAAGGAATCCTCGAAATTCGGCGGCAAGTTTGCGCTCTTCGGCTTGGAGAAAAAAGTGGCCACCCTTTTCGAATTGGTGCGGCTGGATCAATTGTTCGTCATAGCCTCCGATCAACAAAGCGCGCTGGCCCGCTTGGGAGTTGCCTCATGAGCGCCCTCCTTGAAGTCGGCGTCGGTCTATCCCGGGCGCCCTACAAAGTCCTCATCGGCGCCGGGGCGATTTCTTCCTGCGGTGAGTTGATTTCCCGGGTTTCAAAGCCCGGGCGTTGCGTTGTGGTGACAGATTCAAATGTCGCCCCGCTCTATGCCGAGGCGGTAGAGGATTCACTGGTAAAAGCCGGATTCCAACCCCTGCGCGTCACGGTTCCCGCCGGCGAGTCTTCGAAGTCCCTCGCACAGGTTGGATTCATCTGCGATGCCATGATCGAAGCCGGTCTGGACCGCTCCTCGCTCCTCGTGGCCCTCGGCGGTGGAGTTGTCGGGGACTTGGCGGGGTTTGCGGCCGCCGTCTATTACCGGGGCATTCCCTACATTCAAATTCCCACCACCATCGTTTCGCAGGTGGACAGCTCGGTTGGTGGAAAAACAGGTGTCAATGCCGCCGGTGGCAAGAATCTGATCGGGTCTTTCCATCAGCCAAGACTCGTGATCGCTGATACCGACACGCTGCGCAGTCTGCCAGAGCGCGAATTCAACGAAGGCTTCGCCGAGGTGATCAAACACGCCGCCATTCGAGATCCTTCCATGCTGGATGCTATCAACGATCTTCCTGCCCTCATCGCGCGAAATGTCGCCATCAAAGCCGCCATTGTGGCAGAGGATGAATTTGAAACGAAGGGTCTCCGCGCACTGCTGAACTTTGGACACACCATCGGCCACGGCATCGAGGCCGCTGCGGGTTATGGCAAGTTCCTCCACGGCGAAGCGATCAGCCTGGGGCTTCGCGCTGCCTGCTCTCTTTCGGTGCAGAAATCCGGACTTCCCGAACAGGAAGCGGCAAGGGTCTGCGCAGCTCTGGATACTTACAGGCTTCCATCGAAACTCGACGCCTCGATTGAAACCGAAGCGATTTTTTCCGCGCTGAAGAAGGATAAAAAATTCGCAGCTGGGGGCATTCGGTTTGTTCTCCTGCGTCGCTTGGGTGATGCGTTTGTATCCGATGCAGTCACGGAGGCGGATATTCGTCGCGCAATTGAAGGTCTGCGCTGAGACCTTCGTCTCTCCGAAAATGCCCGAAGGCTTGCCCTTTTCTGACTGAAAGTGCCAAATTGGCCCCCATGCCAATTTTTTCACGAATCGCCATCCTATGCGCCGCCATATTGATTGTTCCCCTCCATGCGCAGGAGCGGGATGGAAACACCATTGTTCAAACTCCCGGAATCGCTTTGGTTAAGCCCCAACCTTGGTCGAAGCCTGCGGAATCCGAGGTGGTGAAATTCACCGCCTTTACCGACCGCACCGCCAGAGGCTCGGCCGGTGCCGGATATTTTGTGCTTCGCTTACCCAGTGGAAAGGACACCCAGATTCCCTCTGCCCGTGTTGTGAAGCTCATTCTAAAGCCAAAAACGCTTCCCGAGCTCGTTGATGATTCCCAGCGCAGGGAACTCCAAAAAAGCATCGATGAAATCACGGTAGCTATTGCTGCTGTGCCTGCAGCAGCGACTGCTCTTGCCGATTACCTCAAACCACTACAAGCCGACGCCACGCGATACGATGCGGGTGAGATCATGGTTAGTTCCAATAAATGGGATACCCGCGAAAACTATCGCCGTTTGGAAATCGCAAAAATCGAACAACGCCTTCGCCGTTCCATGACCGAGGCGAAAATCAAAAAAGACTTCGACCTCGATACGAATGCCGATTTTGCCAAACTGACGGATCTCGCCGCAGCAGATGCCGCCCTCAAGGCCCGCCTTGATGCAATGAAAGTTGAGTGCGCAAAGCTCGTCTCGCGCGAAGAACAGGATGCGATTTTGGCGAAACTTCAGTCGCCGCTTTCACCTGGTGCTGCAGCCCTCCTGCTTGAACAACTCAAGGCTCTCTCTGACCCCAGTCCGCGCACATCCAGCGTGCTGCGTCAAGGGGATGTCGCCTCGGCACTCACCAAGGACATCGATACCCTGAAACAGAGCTTTGAGAGTCTCTGGAATGAGGAGTCCCTCTCCACAGGTGCTCTGCCGGATGTGCCCGCTGATACAGTTGCCCAGATTGACGCTTTGACCTCTAAAATCGCCGTCTTCTATGCGGGAGCTCCTCCTGCAGGAATCTGGCTTCCTTCCTCCACATTCGATGCCTGCGTTGCGATCAAGAATGCGCTTCCTACGCTCCAAGCGCGTGTCACTGAGCGCGACTACAGGGCTGCCATCGAAGGCATCAATGCCCTCAGCGCACCCGCACGCCAAATTGGCCCCAAAACAACCGAAGCTCTCGAGAGCCTCAAGTCTTACGCAAACGGCCAAATTACGAAGTTTTCAGCCCTCGTCGACGAGGGGAACACCCTTCTTACTGGAACGGACAAAAAACTGGCTGTTGCAAAATTCCAAGAGGCCCTTGCCATCATGCCGGACGCGAACCTCGAAAAACGCATTTCGGAGATCAAATAAACCGGCATCCCTCGTCTCCATGGAACAGCCCATTCCTGAAAATTGCCGCATCTCCACCGAAGTGCGCGTCATGTATTTCGACACCGACGCAGGTGGTGTCGTGCACAACATTGTCTATCTGCGCTTCATCGAAACCGCCCGCACGCTGCTCGCGATTCAAATGGGCATGGACTTTGCGGAGATCGAGCGCACAGGCATCCATGCCGTCGTTAGTCGCACCGAGATCGACTACAAACGCCCGGCAAAACTCGGTGATGTCCTCCGCATCGAGGGGCGCGTCGTCGAGTGGAGCGGTGTCCGTTTTTGGGTGGAGTTCGAAGTCATCCGTCCCTCGGATGGCGCCCTGCTTGTCAAATGCCGCCAAGCCTTGGCGCTCGTTCAGATGCCTGCCGGAAAACCCGTCCGTCTTCCCGAGGGATTTCCTGCCACACTGGCCTTCGGTTAAAAGGAATTGGCATCCTGATCGCGCGGCTTTCTGCGCTGGGCGGCGTTGACCCGTTCATCTTCGACTGATAATCGTTTTCGCTTCTCATGAGCGGATACAAAAACACGATCAATCTTCCGAAAACCGATTTTCCTATGAAGGCCGGCCTGGCCCAGCGTGAACCTGAAACGCTGTCCAAGTGGGAAGGGGAGGGGCTTTACGAAAAAATCCAAGAGCGCCGCAAGGATGCCCCGCTCTATCTTCTGCACGATGGCCCCCCTTTCGCGAATGGTGATGTCCACATGGGAACGGCGCTGAACAAGATCCTCAAGGACTTCGTGGTCAAATCCAAGACCATGGCAGGCTTCCG
>JBIKUM010000538.1:0-2501 GCA_044347585.1 Terrimicrobiaceae bacterium | reverse complement strand
GCCGCTCTCGGCGGGCGGGCGGCGGAGGATTTGGTGTTCGGAAAGATCTCCACCGGAGCGTTGAGCGATTTGGAAAAGGTGACCAAACAAGCCTACGCTATGGTCACGGTCTACGGCTTGAACAAACGGCTCGGGAACATCAGCTACTACGACAGCCGGGGCGAGCAAACCTTTACGAAACCATACAGCGAAGAAACCGCGCGCATCATCGACGAGGAAGTGGGCAAGCTCATCGAATCGGCCTACGAACGCGCGAAGAATTTGCTCGACGACAACCAGGAGAAGCTCACCGCGCTGGCGGATGCACTCTTGACGAATGAGGTGATTTTCAAGGAAGACGTCGAGCGCATTCTCGGTCCGCGCCCCTTCGCGCCCCGACAGGAATCGGTTGCACCAGAACCTGTTGCCGCGGTTCCGACCACTGCCGACGAGCCGGCGGAATCTGTTTCGCCTGAAGCATCGGCGACGGAAATCCCGTCTGAAGCCGGTCCGGCCGCACCCGAAACCCCTGCGGATGCCTGAGTTGTTGCGCCGTTCCTTGACCGGCGCCGTCTTTGCGGTGGTGGTTCTGGGGGCAGTGTGGATGCATCCTCTGGCAAATGTGGCGCTTTGGGCGATCGTCGGTGTGCTGTGTTACCTCGAGTGGCGGCGGGCCGGGTCGTATTCCTTTTCCACCCACGTGCTGGTCGCGGCTTGGCTGGCGGCCTGCGCGGCGTCGATGGGCTGGGCGGCATGGGATTCAGATGCCGGCTACGATGCCCGCGCAGTGACTGGGTGGATCCTCATGGTGTGGGCAAACGACACCTTTGCCTACCTGACCGGTCGGCTGTGGGGAAAGCACAAACTCATGCCGACGGTTTCGCCCGGGAAAACCTGGGAGGGCTTTGCGGGCGGACTCATCGGATCGGGCGTGGTGGCAGCGGCGGTGTTCGGACCTGCGGAGATCGGGGCGGGAGTGGCCGTAGCGGTTCTTGCCACTGCCGGAGATTTGACGGAAAGCGCATGGAAGCGCCGCCACGGATTGAAGGATTCGGGTTCGCTGCTTCCGGGACACGGGGGCGCGATGGATAGGTTTGATGGGTTTGTGTACGTCGCACCGGCGTTTGCGGTGTGGAATGCATTCTTGTACTGATGATGAAGTTCCATCGAGAAGGCCGGATGACGGCGGTTTGGGCGCTCGCGGTGGGGGTGCCGCTGGTGGCGGTGGCGTGGATGTGGTGGCCGCCGGTTGCTGCGGTGGCGGTTTCGGTCGTCGTGCTGGCGGTTTGGGGCCTGCTGGCCAACTTCTTCCGCATGCCGCACCGCGGAATCGGGGCGCCGGGCGACGATGCGGCCGTGCTATGCCCCAGCGACGGCAAGGTGGTGGTCATCGAGGTGGTCGAGGAACCGGAGTGGTTCGGAGACAAACGGCTTCAGGTCAGCATCTTCATGTCCCCGTTGAACGTGCATGCCCAGTGGGCTCCGGTGCCCGGCAAGGTGCTCGCCGCCCGGCACCACCCCGGTGCGTATCTCGTGGCGTGGCATCCGAAGAGCAGCACAGACAACGAGCGGACGACCCACGTCATCGAAGGCCCGCGCGGTCCGGTGCTGTTCCGTCAGGTGGCCGGTGCACTTGCCCGCCGGATTTGTTGGTATCTGGAAGAAAATCAGCAGATAAGCCAGGGAGAGGAGGTCGGATTTATCAAATTCGGGTCGCGTGTGGATGTGTACTTGCCGCTCGATGCCCAGGTGGAGGTGAGCATAGGCCAAACCGTCCGCGGCCGCGAAACGGTGCTCGCCCGGTTGCGCTGATCGGGACAGGGTTGCGCGACCGGATTCTGTGGGTTACATTGCCGCATCAACCCTGTTCGAATGAAGCATGTTACCCTCACTGCGGCAGCCGTTGCTGCTGCGTTCGGTGCGTTTGCCCAGCAGGCCCCGACAGGCGCCGGTGCGCTCGGGCTCCGCGATGTTCCCCAAATTCCGGCTGAATTGCGCATCCCTCAGGTGCGGCCGCGTTTTGCCGTCAGCGACCTCAGCGAGCGGCCTGCGCTTCCGTTGAATACCACTTCGGTGGGCGAGCACGACCACTACTCCGCGCGTGAAATCGTCATCGAGCGCGCAATCATCGGTGTGACCCAGTACGATTTGCAGTCAAATGCTGCAATCGATGACCGGGTTGCCGGCTCCGGCGATGCCGTTTCGACGGCGTGGACGATGAGTTTGGAATTGACCCCGTTCGCAGACCGGGGCACTGGACACAACTTCTGGGACGGAACGGCGTGGGGAGACCAGCCCTACGAGCGCATCGAGACCATCCGGGTCGGTTGGCCGTCGATCTGCCGCCTCGGCAACGGGAACGACGCCGTGGTCGCTCACCAAGCCACCGGGCCGTTGGTGTTCAACACCCGCCCGGCAGGTTCTGGCGCATGGACAGAGAGCAATGTGACTTCGGAGTTGGTTTCGCCACCCCTTTGGCCGCGCATGGCCGCAGGCGGCGCGGACGGCAACACCCTGCATAT
>JBIKUM010000129.1:0-8023 GCA_044347585.1 Terrimicrobiaceae bacterium | reverse complement strand
AAAAAAGCGGGCGTCATCATGCTCGCGCCGGGTTCCGGTCTGGGGGCCGCCTACATCAGTCCTGAAGGCCTGCCGCTCGAGGGCGACACTCTGGCTGGCATGGAGGCGGGGCACATGCCTTCGCCGCTGCATTTGCTTGGGCTGCCTGTTTTCAAATGCGGCTGTGGTCGTGACTGGGGCTGCGTGGAAGCCTATGCGAGCATTTCGGGACTCGCTCAGTATCTGGAATATCTCCTGCCGAAGTATCCCGACCATGAGTTCCACCGCTCCGACAAGCCGCTGAAGGAAAAAACGCTTTCGCTCCGCACTCTTGCGCAAAATGGCGATGCCTTGGCGTTCGAGATTTTCGATTTTCAAGCCAAGGCGCTGGGAATCCATGTGGCGAATCTTTCCATGGCGTTGGATGCCGAGTTTGTGGTGATCGGCGGGGGACTCATCGATCCGCATTCGACGACCGAGGCGTTCAGGGATCGATACCTCGGCGGAATCCGGGCCGCCGCCGAACCTTGGCTTTTCCCTGTGCAGCGCCGCACCATGAAAATCGTTCCGGCGACGATGGGCGAGCTTTCGCAAGCGGTCGGAGCGGCTCTCGTCGCGCTCTACACTTCCCGCAAACCCGCGGCCTGAAGCCATCCAAAGTCGCCGCGCTTGATTCAGGCGACGCCAAAAGATATACCCTGCCGCCATGAATCCAGAAAAAACCTTCCGCATCGCCGTTCTGGCGGGCGACGGAATCGGACCTGAAGTGATGACCGAGGGACTGCGCGTCCTCGAAGCGGTCTCGAAAAAATTTTCCATCAAGTTTGAATTCGATCACAAGCTAGTCGGCGGAGCCGCCATCGACGGCGCCGGCCGCGCACTGCCTGCGGAGACGATTGCTGCTTGCGAGGCGGCGGATGCCATTCTTTTCGGATCCGTCGGCGGGCCGAAGTGGGAGTCGCTTCCTGCCAACGAACAGCCCGAACGCGCCGCTCTCCTGCCGCTGCGCAAACATTTCGGTCTCTTTGCGAATCTGCGTCCGGCCGTTTGCCTGCCTGAGTTGACCCACTCCTCGCCGCTGCATCCGCGCTTGGTCGAGGGTGGCTTTGATGTGCTCTGCGTGAGGGAACTCACCGGCGGTCTTTATTTTGGCGAACCCAAATACATCAAGAGCGAGAACGGCGAGGATTTTGCGGTGGATACCATGATTTATTGGGAAAGCGAAATCCGCCGCATTGCGAAGGTCGCCTTCGAGGCCGCCCGCAAGCGTCGCAAGGAGGTCACCTCCATCGACAAGGCCAATGTGCTTCAAAACGGCGTGCTCTGGCGCCGCGTGGTAAACGAGGTGGCGCGCGACTATCCCGATGTCACACTCAAGCATCTGTATGTCGATAACGCCGCCATGCAGCTCATCAAAAATCCCAAGTCCTTCGATGTGGTTCTGGCTGAAAATCTCTTCGGCGACATCCTGAGCGACGAAATGGCCATGATCGCCGGATCCCTCGGCATGTTGCCAAGCGCCAGCCTCGGGGAATCTACCGGCGGTTCAAACCGTTTCGGCATGTATGAACCCAGCGGCGGCACAGCGCCAGACATTGCCGGCAAGGGAATCGCAAACCCGATTGCCCAAATCCTCTCCGCTGCCATGATGCTCCGGTTTTCGCTCGGTCACGAGGATGCTGCCGCAGCTATCGAGAATGCGGTCAGGTCTGTTATTTCCAGTGGCTTGCGGACGGGCGACATCCACACGCCGGAAACCCGCTTGGTCGGCACGGCCGAGATGGGCTCCGCCATCGCAGCCCAAATTTAAAAAAAACTAAGTCTTGACGCCAGTCTCGATCAAAATGAATCATCCCCTGCTAACCAATATTTTGGCGCTTCACTTGTCGCCGAAGGCTGTTCTGCCTTCCTCGACCGGCCGCTCCATCAACTTTTCCATAACATTCGATGTTTGATAATCTTCTGGGACTCTTTTCAAGCGACATAGGCATTGATCTGGGGACCGCCAACACTCTGGTCTTTGTGAAAGACCAAGGTATCGTTCTGCGTGAACCCTCCGTCGTTGCCGTGCAACAGGGAACCAACCGCGTTCTTGCCGTCGGCAATGAAGCCAAGCGAATGCTCGGCCGCACGCCTGGCAACATCGTGGCCATTCGTCCCTTGAAGGACGGTGTGATCGCCGATTTCGAGATCACCGAAGCCATGCTGCGCCACTTTATCAGCAAGGTGCACAACCGCCGCCGCATGGTTCGTCCGCGCGTGGTTGTGGCTGTGCCGAGTGGTATTACGGAGGTCGAAAAACGGGCCGTGAAAGACTCCGCCACCCATGCCGGTGCGCGCGAGGTTTATCTCATCGAAGAACCCATGGCGGCAGCCATCGGCGTTGGGCTTCCTGTCCAAGATGCCGCTGGCAACATGATCGTGGATATCGGCGGTGGCACGACAGAAGTCGCTCTCATTTCGCTGTCGGGAATTGTCTTCAGCCGCAGCGTCCGCGTGGCGGGTGACGAGCTGGACGAGGCTATCACGAATTATATGAAGCGGGCCTATAATCTCATGATCGGCGAGCGCACAGCCGAGGAGATCAAGATCAAGATCGGCTCGGCCTACAAACTGGAAAAAGAAGTCGGCCTCGAAGTGAAGGGGCGCGATCTTGTCGCAGGTCTTCCGAAAACCATTTCCATATCCTCACAGGAAATCCGCGAGGCCCTCATGGAGCCTCTCTCGACCATCGTGGATTCCGTTCGCATCACACTCGAGCGCTGCCCTCCCGAGTTGTCCGCCGACCTCGTCGATCGCGGCCTTGTGCTCGCTGGCGGCGGAGCGCTTCTGCGTGGGCTCGACCGCCTCATTGCCGAGGCGACCGGGCTTCCTGTGCATGTCGCGGAAGACCCGCTCAGCGCCGTGGCCGAAGGCACGGGTCGCGCGCTCACGGAGTTGAAATTCCTCAAAGCCGTCTCAGCGGAGCGTCCGCACGGGCGTTGACCGGATTCAATCGGGTGGAAGTTGAACTTCCTCTTTTTCGATGAACAGACTCAACATGGCGCTGGTGGTGGCAGTCTTGGCTGTGGCGATTTATTTTTCCACGATCTCGCCGGGCGCCATGCAGGCGATGCAATCGACCTTCATGTCGTTGCTCTCACCTTTTCTCCGCACCGGCAGCGCCGTGCAGGAAAATATCGGCTCCGTCGGCCGCCGTCTGCAAACGCTCGATGAACTGGAGGTAGAAAATAAAAAACTCTCCGTCGAAAACCGCGAACTCCGCGCCGAAAACAACCTCCTTAACGAACTCGAGGCTGAAAATAACCGCCTCCGCATGGCCCTTGATTTCCGCGAGCGCTCGAGCTTCAAACTCATGCCGGCCCGCATTATCTCGAGGGAGTCCTCGACTTGGTGGAATACGATTCGAGTCAACCGCGGATTTGAGGACGGCGTCGAAGCAGATATGCCCGTGGTTACCGACCTGGGCGTTGTGGGAAAAACCACTACGGTTTCGAAAAATGAAGCCATCGTTGTCCTGATCACCGATGAAACCTGCCGCATCGCAGCCAAGATCGACGGCACACGCGAGCAGGGGATCATTACTGGCCTCCGCATTCAGGAAAAAGCCGCCGAAGGCTTGCTGCAGATGAATTTTCTCTCCAAGAGCGCGAAGATTTCACCCTCCCAGCAGGTCCTCACTGCGGGCGTCGCACATGGATCTTTTCCCCCGGGTCTGGTGATTGGACGCATCAAGGAATTTCGCCTCCGCGCCCTCGACGGCCAGGCCATCGTCGAGCCGGCGGTAAACCTCGCCTCGGTGGAGGATGTGTTTGTCCTGATCGGCAAAAAATGAACAAAACCCTTATCGATCTGGCAGCTTTGTTCGCGGGAGTTGTTCTGGCATTCATCATTCAGGACGCGCTTCCTCCCATGACGGATCTTCACGGTGCCCATGTTTTGCTGGTGCCCATGGTTTTTTGTTTTGCCGCTATGGTGATGCCTTTTGCGGCAATGCTGGTAGCCGCGTTCTACACCGGATTTCTCAGCGACCTCATGTATCTGCATGTGGTCGGTGGAAAGGTTGAAATTCCTCTTGGCTCGTCTATCGTTTTTTTTGTGATTCTCGGGAGCATCGCCAGTGGATTCCAGCCAGCCATGAAGAGCCGCAATGTTTGGCCCTTTGTGGTGATCAGTGGTGTCGGAACCTCTGCCTACCTGTTTCTTCAATTTTTAACCATTACCTTGCAGCGCGGCGGCTTCCTTTGGGAACCCGCCGTGTCATGGCGCATCCTCGCGCCAGGCCTCATGGCCGCGCTCATTGCACCTCTGTTCTACTGGACTCTGTCGCAAATGGACCGCTTAATCCCTGATGGCTCGCGTAAAATGAGACCCATCAACAGATGAAGCGCACCCGGCCGGGATCACGCATTATTTTCCTCGGGTTGCTCATCCTTTTGAGCTTCGCGCTCATTCTTCTCCGCTTGTGGAATGTCCAGATCGTGCGCGGTTCGGAATACGCCTCGAAGATCAATACCAACTCGCAGGTGACCGTCCGTCTGCCCGCCGTTCGCGGGGAAATCCTCGACCGGAATGGCATTAAGCTCGTCGAAAACCGTGCCAGCTTCGAAGTAGATTTCTACCTGCCCGATATGGTGCGCGCCTATCGCGAGAGCAAGGGTAGTGTGCCTATTACGACCTACCGTGGCCGCGTGCACAACATGCCCCGCGATCTCAAGGAGGCGGATGTCGTAAAAATTGTCTCCGAGACCGTCATTCCACGCATGGAGGAACTCGGAGTGGCAAGGGACTACAATGCCAACGCTCTCCAGATCCACTACCGCACAAATCGCGAGGTGCCCTACAACTACCGTCAGGATTTGGATTTCGAGGAAATGGCGATTTTTTCTGAGAAAAACCTCGGACTCGCTGGCGTGAATGTGAGCGTGAAGCCGGTGCGTTGGTATGTTTACGGCTCCATGGCGTCCCACCTCCTCGGCTATGTCGGCTCCCCGCATGAACTCGACAAACTCCCCGACCTCCGCAATTTCAATTTCTACGAGCCCGACATCGAAGGCAAAACCCAGCTCGAGCTTTTTCTCAACGAGCACCTCAAAGGCAAGCCCGGCTCCCGCATCCTGCAGCGAAATGCCAAGGGCGTCATCGAGGGGGAGGTCGGCCGCCGCGAGCCTGTGCAGGGCAACAACGCTTACCTGACCATCGATGCGAAAATCCAATACCTCACCGAGCAGGCCCTCCGCGTCGTCGGTCGCGGTGCCGCCGTGGTCGTTGATCCCCGGAATGGCGATATCCTCGCCATGGCGTCAGTCCCCTCGTATGATCCGAATGTGTTCATCCCATCCATTCCCGCCTCGAAGTGGACAGAGATTAACAAGGATGAGACGAACCCCCTCGTGAACCGCGCCATTAGCGCCTATGCGCCGGGCTCGACCTACAAAATCCCCATCGCCCTCGCGGGAATGCGTGCCGGCTTGGGAGAAAAATCCTTCAGCTGCTACGGCGGCGTGCAATACGGCAACAAATACATGAGGTGCTGGATCGCTGAAAAAAAACGCACCCATGGCCAGCTCTCCCTCGAAGATTCGATCAAAGTCTCCTGCAACGCCTATTTTTACCAATTCGGCAACGCGGCCGGGATCGAGCAGATCGTCGCTGTGGGCAATATGCTCGGCCTTGGTCAGAAGTCCGGCATCCCGATCTCAGGCGAGTCCCCCGGTGTGCTTCCCGGCCCGGAGTGGCTCTCCGCCATCAATCCCCGCGCCCGCTGGTCGAACGGCCTCACGGCAAACACCGCCATCGGACAGGGCGATGTTCTGGCATCCCCACTCCAGATGGCCATGGTCACCGCTGCTGTTGCGAATGGCGGCACGGTTTACTACCCCCGCCTCGTCGACCGCATTGTCGATCAAAGCGGCAAGACCATTTCCCAAGAGCCTCCGCGCATCCGCGCAAATATCGTCACCGATGGCGGCATCACCGCTGACCAGATCAATCACGTCCGCAAAGGCATGTGGAAGGTCGTCAATGAAGGAGGCGGCACCGCCGGCCGGGCCGCCAATTCCAAGATCATCACCGCAGGCAAAACAGGCACCGCCCAGTTCTGGCGCTCGGGAAAGAAAGACAACCACACCTGGTTCATTTCCTTCGCGCCTTACGACAATCCCGAATATGCTGTCGTGGTGTTCGTTCAAGGCGCAAAGTCCGGCGGCGGTGTCTCCGCACCCATCGCGGCGAAAATTCTCGATGGAATCCAAAAATACAAATCCGGCGAGGAGGATGTCCAACTCGCTGCCCTCGAACCCTCCAAAGGAAATTTCCTCTTCACCGAGAGCGTGAACTTTGACCGCGAGGTCGCCGCCTCCACAAAGCTTTTTGATGATGGCGAAACGGCTGAGAGCCCCTCGGCTGCAGGCCAGGAGAATCGCCCCAATGCCTCTCCCAATGTGCGAGAAGAGGCCGATGCCGCAGGCCGCGTCAAAAACAAAACCAAGCCGAAGGCAGCTAATTCCGAGGCCCCTGCGCCGAAGGCCGAACCAGCGCCCGCCACACCAGTTTCCACCCCCAAACCAAACCCCATCCAGAACATCTTCAATTTCATCGGAGGCAAGCGGGAGAATTCCAGCGGCTCTGACCAAAAGAAAAAAACCGAAAAGCCACCGGCCCGATGAACTCTCTCAACCCATGCTCCCCGGGGAGCGCCCAAACTACCAACCACCCATGTTAGAAACCGTGAAAAGACTTTTAGGAATCGGAAAAAAAGCCACCGGCATCAAGCTGGTCATCAGCTGTGAAAAGCTCGAGAAACGCGTCGCGCTTCTCGAGAACAACCGGCTCGAGGAATACACCATCGAACGCGAAACCGACCGCAACATCGTCGGCAGTATTTTCAAAGGCAAAGTCCGCAACATCGAGCCCGGCATCAAAGCCATGTTCGTTGACATCGGATTCGAGAAAAATGCCTTCCTCCAATTCTGGGATGCCATCCCGGCCGCGCTCGACAGCGGGATTGAAACCATCAATCGCGGCAACGGCAACGCCAAGAAGAAGGCCCCGCGCATCACTCACAAGGATGTGCCAAACATCTACCCCGTGGGCTCGGATGTCCTCGTGCAGGTGAAAAAAGGCCCCATCAGCAACAAGGGTCCCCGCATCACGACCGATATCAGCATGCCCGGCCGTTATCTGGTTCTCATGCCCTTCAACGACCAGTTCGGCATCTCCCGCAAGATCGAGGATCCCAAGGAGCGCGAACGCCTCCGCAAGATCCTGCGCGAACTCGAAGTGCCCGAGGGCATGGGAGTCATCATGCGCACGGTCGGTGCCGGCCAGCGTTCCCGCTACTTCGTGCGCGACTTGAGCATCCTTCTCGAGCAATGGGCACAGGTCCAAAAGGGCCTTGAGGAAAAACCCGCCCCCGCCTGCCTTTTCGAGGAGCCCGATCTCATTGAGCGCTCGGTGCGCGACTTCCTCACCGATGAGGTGGACGCCGTCATCATCGATGATGCGAAATCCGCCGAGCGCATGCAAAATCTCGTGGGCCAGATTTCCAAGCGCGCGAAGAAATCCATCCAGCACTACACCGGCGTCCAGCCGATCTTCGAATGCTTCGGCGTCAAAGCCCAGATCGACGCCGCCTTCCATCGCCAAGTCTGGCTGCCCTGCGGCGGCTACATTGTCATCGACGAGACCGAGGCCATGATCGCGGTGGATGTCAACACCGGCCGCAACAAGGGGGCGAAGGACATGGAAAAAACCATCCTCCAGACGAACCTCGAAGCAGCCGAGGAAATCGCTCGCCAACTCCGCCTCCGCAATATCGGCGGATTGATCGTTGCCGACTTCATCGACATGAAGAACCGCAAAGACCAACAGGCCGTTTACACGCGCATCAAAGAGCGCCTCAAGCGCGACAAGGCCCGCACCCATGTGCTCCCGATCTCCCAACTCGGCCTCATGGAAATGACCCGCCAGCGCGCCAATGAGAGCCTCGCCAGCGCCGTCTTCATCCCGTGCCCGCATTGCAGCGGCAAGGGCGTGATCAAGA
>JBIKUM010000495.1:0-2516 GCA_044347585.1 Terrimicrobiaceae bacterium | reverse complement strand
GCCGGATCGCCGAGGCCGGTAAGCCGGCCGACGTGGCGGCGGAGCTGGCTAAGGCGCGGCAGGAGATCGAGGCGCGGGCGCGGGTTGAGGAGGCGCGGCGGGCGGCGCTGACGGCGAAGGCGAAGTTCAGCGTGCAGCGGGTGAACCCGTTCGACGTGTTCGACATCCAGCCGGTGCGCGAGCGCGGCTGGGACGCGGGCAAGCGTCTCACCGAGAAACAGGCCGACCTGCTGCGCCGTCAGGGGATCGACCCGGACGCGATGCCCTACGGGCAGGCGAAGCAGGTGCTAGACGAGCTGTTCCGGCGGTGGGACGGCGGGCTCGCGACGTTCGGGCAGACGAAGGTGCTCAAGCGGAACGGGTTCGCGGCGCCGATGCGCCGCGACGAGGCGAAGAAGGCGATTGATCGGATCGCGCAACGCCAGGGGTGGCGGACGGGGGCGGCATGAGCAACGAAAACTTCATCAGAGTGTCGCGGCAGACCCCGTGTCCGGTCTGCGGGAAACCGGACTGGTGCGGCGTGTCGGCGGACGGCGTGTGGTGCGTCTGCATGCGCGTCGAGAGCGGCAGGCGGACGAAAAACGGCGGTTGGCTGCACGCCGCCGGCGGGGCGCCCGCCGGGGCCCCGCGCCCGTCCCCGCCCCCGCCCTGCGACCGCAGGCTGCTCGATCCGGCCGCCTACCACGCGGCGCTGCGCAAGACGTGGGACTGGCACTGGGCGGACGGCCTGGCGTTGAGCCTGGGCGTCGACTGCGAGGCCGTGGAGCGGCTCGATCCGGTTTACGACCCGATGCACCGGGCGTTCGCCTTCCCGATGCGCGACGCCGATGGCCGCATGGTCGGCGTGCGTCTGCGCAACGCCGACGGCCGCAAGTGGGCGGTGCGCGGGAGCCGCGAGGGCGCGTTCATTCCGGCGGGCGGATTCGCCGGCCGCGAGCTGGTCGTCTGCGAAGGGCCGACCGACACGGCCGCCGCGCTGACGCTCGGTCTGCAGGCGGTGGGGCGGCCGTCCTGCGCCGGCGCCACCGAGGTGATCCGCGGGATCTGCGCCAGGATGCGCGCGACGCTTGTCACCATCGTCGCCGACCATGACGACCTGAAGCGCCGCCCCGACGGATCCGCGTGGCGGCCGGGGATAGCGGGTGCTGCGGACCTCGGCCGGGCGCTGCGGCGCCAGTACCGGGTGGTGGTGCCTCCGGCCAAAGACATCCGGCAGTGGGTGTGCGAAGGGGCGACACGGGAGACGTTCGACGCGCTGGCGGACTGCGCGCAAAGGAGGTTGAGGTAACCTATGGCGGGCGACTGGATCAAATGGGAGAAGGGGCTTGTGAACAAGCCGGAGGTGGCGCAGATCGCGCGCCTCCTGGGGATCGGGGCGCCGGCGGCCGCGGCGCACCTGATGTGCGTGTGGGAGTGGGCGGACGGGGTCACGGAGACCGGGCACGTCGAGGGCGTGACGCTGGAGGATGTCGACGCGGTGGCGCGCATGCCGGGCATCGGCGCGGCCATGTGCGAGACGCGGCCGCACCCGTGGCTGATCGCCGACGGCGGGGGGATCGTTTTCCCGAATTACGAGCGTCACAACGGGGAGTCGGCGAAAGCGCGGGCGCTGGCGGCCAAGCGGATGGCGCGCATGCGCGACAGGACCGGCGAGGATTCCGGCTACAGGCCGTGGCACCGTCGGTAATCATGTTGTCACGCTGATGTTACGCTCGCAGCGTAACATCAGCGTAACCAGAGAAGAGAGTATATATCAGAGATATAAGAGAGTAGAGAGAGAAGGAGTATAGGAGTTATGCGTATCAGCGTATCGGGAGATCAGCGTATCAGCGTAGCAGGAGATCAGCGCACGCGCGCGCGGGAAGGCGGCGGGGGCTGCCGCGCCGGGCGAGCGGCGTGTCCGGCGCGCGGGGCCGTCCGTGCCGCAGGGCCGGAAGGGAGGGATCGCCGTGGGCGCTAAGTTTAAGCTGTCCGAACTGTCCGACCGTGTGGTCGCCCGCATGCGCCCCGAAGACCGGGCCGCGCTTGGCCTCGGGAGACCAGCAATTGCGTTTTCGGGGTCAGGCGCGGGTCAAGACAGGGGCGGAAATGGAGACGCGAAAAAAGGGCATCGCAGGCCGAACAAAACGGAAGCCGAATACGCGGCCGAATGGTTGCGCGGCCAGGACGCCCGCTACGAGGCCGTCACGGTCCGGCTGGCCAACGGCCACCGCTACACTCCGGACTGGGTCGTCTTCGAGGGCGGCCGGCCGGTGGCGTGTCACGAGGTCAAGGGCGCCTGGCGGTTCGGGTCGCACCAGCGGGCGCGGCTGGCGTTCGACCAGGCGGCGACCGAGTGGCCGGGCGTCCGCTGGGTGTGGGCGGAGCGGCGCGGGGATGGGACGTGGCGTGTGCGAGAAAGGGTTCAGGGATCAGGTTTCAGGGGGGGGAAGGGAACGGTAAACAGTAAACAGTGAACGGTGAGTGTGTGTGTGTGTGGGTGGGTGGGATTGTGGGCGGGGAGCGGAAAGCCTGAT
>JBIKUM010000425.1:0-2517 GCA_044347585.1 Terrimicrobiaceae bacterium | reverse complement strand
TCATGGTTGGCTCACAAACCAGCATCGTCATGAAGGTACGGAATGCCAATGCGGTCTACACTACGCCCGACCCAAAACGGACGCCAGCCTGGCTGCTGGACGGGCCGCGACGCAGCACCGTCATCTGGACCGCCCGCCTGCTCCAGAGCGACTATTCGCCGTTGCGAGAAATCCGGCGGCTGGAGGAACTCTACGGACTGATGGCAAGCTATGACGGACTCGGCGAGTTTGGCGCGGATCTGTTTCCGATCAAGACGCCGGTGGGCGGCTATGCCACCCCGGCCGCAGGCGCCGGCACGGGTTGGGTAAGCCCGGGCAGAAGCACACTGGCCTTGCTTTATCCCGGACCCGACGGGCCCGTGGCCACCGAACGCTTCGAGATGTTCCGCGAAGGCGTGGAGCTGTGCGAGGCCGTGCTGTTCCTCCGGAATGTGTTGTACACGGAGCAATTACTCGGCGACTTGCAGCAACGGGTCGAACGTTATGTGATGCCCAATTGCAGCGAGTTGCCGGCAGGCTCCGCTTACGGGTCAGGGGTGCTGGCGCCATTGCCGCCGTGGCGTGAGGTGGCGTGCAGTTACGGTGCGCGCGAACTGGCGTTCAACCGTGGCGCCTTTGCCGCCCGATACATGCAAGCGGAAGAGGATGCCAGGCTGCTCGACCTCGCGGGTGAGGTGGTGGAAGATCTTCGCATCTCAGGCGCGGCAAAGTCGTATGGCGCGAAAGCCACGGGCGGAACCTTCACAAACCTGACCGATGGTTTCTGGGTGCATCGCTTCATGGCCGTTGGCACGAATCCGTTCACCCCGACCGAGGACATCACGGTCGAGTATCTGGTCGTCGGCGGAGGCGGATCCGGCGGAGGCGCCGCCGGTTCGGGAGCGTGGTACACCGGCGGCGGTGGCGCGGGCGGACTGATTACGTCGGTCTCCAGTTGCCGTTCGGGCGGAGGCACGCCGGGAACCGGTTCGGCACCCAACCAACCGGTCAGGCTCAAGGCGGGCACGGCGTACAACGTGACGGTCGGCGACGGTGGCGCCAGCGTGACCTCTGGCGGGAACAATGGCCAGGACTCGGTGTTCGGCAATGTCGGCAATGAGTTCGCGCGAGCCAAAGGCGGTGGGGGCGGCGGTCGGGACGGTGCTGGCGGTACGGGCGGATCGGGCGGCGGCGGCGGCAACGGCACCGCCGGATCCGGAACAGCGAATCAAGGGTGTAATGGCGGCGGCGGCGCTGGCGGCTCGAACGACAGTGGCGGTGGTGGCGGCGGGGCTGGGGGTGTCGGATTGTCGTCAGGCGCTGCTAATGCCAACGGAGGTCCCGGGCTGACGAATAGCATTACCGGCGGCAATATTGTATACGCAGGCGGCGGCGGTGGTGGTAGTGGTCAAGGACACACCGGCAACGGCGGCAGCAACGTCGGGGGTAATGGCGGCGGTACGAACCCAGGCGTGAATGGTAGAGGCGGTGGTGGCGGCGGCGGGTGTAACGCAGCCGGCGGCGGCGGCCAAGGCGGCTCCGGCATCGTGATCATCCGCTACAAGGTAGGCGGGGGGAAGTGAGAATGGCTGATGGCGGAGTGTGTGAGTGAGTGAGTGGGTGAGAAGAGTGTGTGCGTGTGTGCGTGTGTGAGTGTGTGTGTGAGTGGGTGTGTGGGTAGGTGGGTGGATGGGTTTCACCTGCAATCGACAGCTTTCGATAGCTATCGGCAGCAATCGATGGATAGCACGGGAGCAACGAATGAGCAGAAAGCAAAGCAAACACAAACTGGCGCGGGTGTGGCCCATCGTGGCGATCATGGCAATCTGGCTGGTGGGGGCGGCGGGCGGCTTGGCCGCCGACGCGCCGACAGCGGCGGGTGCGCCAACACAGACCGTCGGCAAATTGACGATCAACGGCGTAGGCGCATATGATGGCGCGATCCGGGATGGTAAGGCCAACGGGAAAGGGAAGTTGACGTTCGGGGACGGTCGGCAGTACGTGGGCGAATTCAGGGACAATAAGCGCTATGGGCAAGGGTCCTTGACCATCGGCGGCTTCAAATACGAGGGCGGGTGGCAGGACGACAGTTACCACGGGCAAGGTGCTGAGACGTACCCCAAAGGCCTGAAGTATGTCGGCGAGTTCAAGGACGGTTACCGCTGCGGACAGGGGACGATGACATTTCCCGATGGCCGGAAGTATGAGGGGCTGTGGAAGGTTAACCTGTTTCACGGCCAGGGTACGCTGACGGCCAAGGACGGCAAGCAACAAGTCGGCCGATGGGAGATGGGCGAGTATCGGGGGCCAGCTGCGGCGCAGCCGGCGAACGTCGGGGGCATGGACCTGCCGTCCGAACTCGGGGACGCCCCGAGCCTGACGCTAGCCGTCGAACGACTTCTCCGCGAGGGCACCCCCGCGGTCCGCGCGGGAATCCTGCGGGCGATCAATCGCGTGGCGGGCAATCTTGACCTGCCGTTGATGGGTCGTCTCCTCATCTTCGGCACCACGCCGGCCGGGGCCGAACATCGTGAGGTG
>JBIKUM010000366.1:0-2517 GCA_044347585.1 Terrimicrobiaceae bacterium | reverse complement strand
CCTTGTTCTCAATCAGCACAAATTGTAAAATCACACCCATCTTGTAGGAAGAGGCGGCAGCAGCCCTTCCCCGATACGATTCCGTGACATCAATCGTTTGGCCCAAAAGGCCAACGACTACTTTCATGTTGACAGTGTAAAAATTGTTAAGCAGTATTTCCAGATGCACGATACGTTCATGGTTCTCGTTCATTTCCCACATCCGCTCACCGGCCATTTTTGTCGATTCGTTGCCCTGAACAGCTGTCAAAGCTCAATTCATGTCCAATAAAAAATATTTGAATAAATGAATCTCAAGAAATCAGTCGTATTCGCTAGATTTTTAGGGCTGGCAGTTGTTTTATTCGTGTTTTATACGCAATCACAAACCTTCAGTCCTCAGCAACTTCGTGAGAGAGCCAAAACTGAAGTAGACGAACTTAAAAACAGTGGGCTGATACAAAATGGAGATATAATTTTTCAAACCTCCCTTTCTAGTCAAAGTCGGGCCATTCAACTCGCGACCCATTCCAAATACTCTCACTGTGGTATAATTTACGAGGAGAAAGGTCGATTCTACGTTTTTGAAGCGATTCAACCGGTGAAAACCACACCACTAGACACATGGATCGCCCGTGGAAAGAATGGACATTATGTAATTAAAAGACTACACAATGCAGATGATATCTTGACAACGAATACACTCCAAAAAATGAAAGCAGAGGGTCAAAAATTTAAGGGCAAGAACTACGACCTAACTTTTGAATGGTCAGACGATAGAATTTACTGCTCAGAACTCGTTTGGAAAATATATCAACGTGCAACAGGAATAGAAATCGGCGAACTTGAAACTTTAAGTGACTTTGACTTAAGCCATGCCATCGTAAGGGAAAAAATCAAGGAACGCTTTGGCGAAAAAATTCCAAAGAACGAAACGGTTATCTCGCCTGCAGCCTTGTATGAAAGCAATTTGTTAATTACCGTTCAATCAAACTAACAGGAAATCAGTTGACCAAATGTAAAAATCAGATAGCCGCCATATAGGACTAAGCAGTTTACTTCCAACTTACGCGCTCCATTGACCCACACGGACATTTGACTCCTTTACGAGCCGAAATCAAATCAAGGCGGCAGCACATGCCCAAGTAGATTCCTGAGCTCGTGCTAATCATCATTTTGGGCTGTTTATCTTTCCGTGGCTTTATTCTCGATACCTAGCTTATTCTAGGTTTTTTCAGCCTTGAACGGGGGGGGGATTAACTTGGAAAATTCGGTGCACGCAAACCGACGTTCTGTCTATTCATGACACTTCGCCTGATTTAAATCGTATATTCCTACTGGGAATAAAAATATCACCAAGCTTCAGCATAATCTCGGATTTCGCGTGAACTACCAGCCATATCGCGCAAACTGAAAATCACTCACAAGCGAAAACATGCACTCACAAGCCTATTGAACAACTTAGATTTTCGGGAATGTCCTGTTTATCCAAACCTGGAATACCAAACTAGTCCAATTCGCAGTTCACCGCTTATGGTGAAATTCGGTAACCTTCGTTTTGAGAATTTGTCCCCAAGCATTTCTTCCATTCATGGGGTGCGGAGAGTTCTCGCGAATGGGATGAACTTCGCTCCAGAACTAAATCGGTTCCCTTTGTACTATTTCGCGATAATTCTCCTGTGTTGTTGCGGAATCTCTTGTGGGGATTACGAAGAGAATGATACAAGATTGAACGACCAAGATGAAGCAACCATCCCCGGCTATAGTGAATCGTGTAAGGGAAAGGGTGTTCGGGTTTTGCAGGGGAAGAACATGGTGCTCTTTCAATTTGAACCTACCTGTGAATACAAAGTCTCGCGGGGAATCCCCTCTGATGATCCCATGTTTTACATGAATGCCAATTTTTTCACACCCGGTGGAAAGCCGCTTGGTTTAGCAATCGTGAACAAAAAACGACTTTCATCTCGGTGCAAAGGTGGCGGCTATTTTTATGTTCAAGATGGGCGACCGAAGGTTTCGCGTGCCTGCCCAAGGATGACCGAGTTTGCCGCACAAACCCATTTAAATTGGGGAATCGAGGAGGGCAGAGCTTCCTATGGCGGAAGGCAAGGTGAAGAATTGACATGGCGCAATCTGGTAGGGGAAGACACTCAAGGGCGCATACTCATACTGGTTTCAGGGCCCGCAGGTCAGCTGTCTGTGCGTGACTTAATCGATGAAGGCAAGCGCGTAGGAATGGTGAATGCCATTCTTTTTGACGCAGGATCATCGGTCGATTACGCATTCCAATCAGGAAATTGCGCGGAGAGTTTTAAGGTTCTTCCCGATTTACTCGGAGAACTTTCGGGCTACGGAACCCCTCCTATTTACATTACTATTTATGAAAGTAGGTGAGGGTCCTAACCATCGAAGAGACGAATGAAGGGTCTCGCGTGAGGAAATCGTCTGAAGACATCGCAACTGTGAAGAAGAAGCGCAGACAACAGTTAAAGGCGGAGCAATAAAGGATGGATCCTCTTCGAGCGCAAGGGTCAGACA
>JBIKUM010000075.1:0-10006 GCA_044347585.1 Terrimicrobiaceae bacterium | reverse complement strand
CAACAAGGAACTCGCCGCACTCGCAAATCCCACAGCCGCCTTCGCGTTCCCGCCGCCAGCAATTCCCGGCATCGGCACGGCCGGCGGCGTCACCTTCATCCTTGAGGACCGCACCGGCGGGCCTGTGGAGTTCATCGCTTCAAATACCCAGAAATTTATGGCCGCCCTCAAGGCTCGTCCGGAATTGACCACCCTCTTCACCACATCGCTCTGGGATGTGCCGCAGATTCATCTCTCGGTGGACGAGGCGCAGGCCATGATCCAGGGAGTGAGCCTCACGGATGCCTACCAGACCGTTCAGACATTCCTCGGTGGATATTTTGTGAATTATTTCAACCGCTTCGGCCTCCAGTGGCAGGTCTATGTGCAGGCTGAGGGCGAATACCGCACCGACTTGGACAACCTGGGGATGTTTTACATTTCCAACAACAAAAAGGAACCCGTGCCGGTGAACTCTTTCATCACGGCCAAGGAGTCGTTCGGTCCCGAATTTACGATGCGCTACAACATGTTCCGCTGCTCGCAGATAAATGCTTCTGTCGCCCCGGGATATTCCACCGCACAAGCCATGCGCGCCATGGAGGAGGTCTTCCGCGAAACCATGCCGGCCGGCATGGGCTACGACTACTTCGGTATGTCGTATCAGGAAAACCTCGCCGCCCAAGGCGTGCCGCCAAGCGCGATTTTCGGTCTCTCCTTGCTCTTCGTCTTCCTCATCCTCGCCGCGCAATACGAGAGTTGGAGCCTGCCTTTCAGTGTGCTGTTCACAACGCCTGTCGCCGTTTTTGGAGCCTTCGCCGGACTCTCCATGCGTGGCATGCAGAACAACCTCTACGCGCAGATCGGCCTTGTCATGCTCATCGGCCTCGCCGCGAAGAATGCCATTCTCATCGTGGAGTTCGCCAAGGATGAATACGAAAAAGGGAAGCCTCTCTTCGAAGCCACGCTTGCCGGTGCAAGACTGCGCCTGCGGCCCATCCTCATGACCGCCTTTGCCTTCATCCTCGGCACCGTCCCGCTCGCGCTCGCCAGCGGATCAGGCGCCGTGAGCCGCCAGGTCCTCGGCACAACGGTCATCGGAGGTATGCTCGCAGCCACCTTCCTCTCGATCTTCCTCATCCCGGCCTGCTTCTACCTCGTGGAAAAATATTTCGTCGGTGGCGACCACAAGCCCGCCGAAAAGCCCGAGCCTCCTGCGAAATAAAATATCACCTCAGCATCCGACTTCGCGCCGCCGCGCGGATTTTGGAGGGTCAACCTTTGCCTTGCTCGCGCCCCTGCTCGCTGCGCCCTGCGGGCCATCTGCGATGTGCTTCCTCCGCCGCGCCCGCAGATTCGGTTGGCTTGACCCAAGCCTGTGGCGCATTCCCACCGCAGCGTCGCGATCCCATCATGCCGCACGCCACTTGGATTTTAAAACCCAGCCTCCCCGGCTTTGGCTTCAATATCCGCCAAGAGCCGTTTCCCATGCTTTGCCTTGATCGGCGGTTGTGAGCAATGGTTCGGAATTTGCGTTGTTGGTGATCGTGTCTTCGAGGAGGAACCTGCAATCGCCCGCGTGTTTGAAGCCAGAGAGCGGTTTTGCTAGTGAGGTATTTTTTGAAAACAGAATCGATTTGAACTGCGTTCCCATGGTTTCGGGATGGAGCAGGGTGCGGAGGCTTCGCAGGATTTTAAGTGTCGAAGGAGTCGGTGCGGCGCCCTCGAGGGACTTGAGGAGTCCTGTGGAGGCGCCGACGAGAAAGTGGTGCTGGTCTGTGTAGCCCTCGAGGGCGAGACCGCATGCGGTGGCATCCTGCGCGAGGGTGGTGAAATCGACATGGGCTGTGATGTCTTTTTGACCTGGATTTTCCAGCGGGGCCTCATCCCGGCGGTGTTGTGCATAGCAGGCCAGCGTGCCGCCCGAGCGGTGGGGGGCGATGAGCTCGGCACGCCGCATTCCATAGTCGATGGCTAGGAGAAACCCTCGGCGCATGCGCGAGGAAAGCGTTTCGATCAGGTCGCGCTGGTGGCGGCGGAGTTCCGTTCGGTAGCCATCAGGGCGTGGCGGGAGATCAATGCTCTGGATCGGATGTGGGGCTGGTTGGAAGGAAAAACCGGCTTCGTCGGCGTGGACTTGCAGTTCATGCCAGGCGCCGGCGCGCGCCTCCAAAATGTCAAAGGGCAGGGCATCGAATAGCTCGTTGGAAAAATGAACTCCATCGAACGAGGGTAGATCCTCCGCGCACTCGACCCACTGGACATCGCATCCCTCGAGTGTGGCGGCCTGTTTTTCGCGGAGGATGGAAGCTGGTTCGATGATGGTGAGAGGAACCCCGGCTAGAGGAGTTTCAGACAGGGCTTTCAGGATGTCGCTTGATAGGCGGCCATCATTCGCGCCCTGCTCGACGAGGCGGAATTCCGGCGGGTGTCCCAGCGCTTCCCACATTTCCAAAAACTGGCCTGCCAGAACGGCGCCGAAGACGGGTCCGATGCTCACGCTTGTGAAGAAATCGCCCTCGCGGCCCACGGCGGCGCGGCCCGAAGTGTAGTAGCCCTCGAGCGGGTCATAGAGCGCAAGGTCCATGAAATGGGAGAAGGGCAGGGGGCCCTGCGTTTCGATTTCCTGGCGGATGCGGCCGCTAAGGCTTGGTAACCTCGCGGACATAGACATTGATCTGCCCGCCGGGGCTTTCTTTGACTTCCATGACCTGGAAGGGACGCCGGGAGTCGCGTGAGACTGCGGAGCCGTCTGCCGGTGCCGTCATGCCGTTCGGGTATTGAACGATGATGCGGATATTGTCGGTCCGCGATCCAAAGCCGCGCTGCGGTGCGCGCATGACGGCGCGGTCGGCTCCCGCCGCAGTGACATTGAAGTTGCCTTGCAGATAAATCCTCTCGCCACCGGTGCCCTTCTTCGCGATGTCCGAGATGTCGCCAGGCGCAACAAGGCGGCCTCTTGGCATGCGGCCCGCTTCATAGACGGGCCAGTTTTTGGAACCAGCTGCAGCGATGGCTTTGGGAGCTTCAGGCGTTGGCGATGGTGATGGAGTGGGGGTAGCGGATGGAGATGGCGACGGCGAAGGTGTGGCTGATGCCGTAGGAGTGGGCGAAGGTGTGGCTGATGCCGTAGGAGTGGGTGAGGGCAGAGCGGAGGCCAGAAGGGCGGGCGTTGCGGAGGGAGTCGGCTCTGGCGTCGTTGGCTTCTCGACCCGCATGAGGCGTGCCTGTGCAGCGGCTGCGTCCTCAGGCTTGGGTTCCTGTTTTTTTGTCGCAGCGAGGCGGGCTTTTTTACGGAAGTGTTCGTATTTCGCATCCGCTTCGCTTTGGCGGCTGTCATCGATTATAGGCAATCCGGCGCGCACATTGAGCATCGCGGGCGGTTCCAGGGTGAATGTGCCGTCCGAGGCGACAGACTCGTAACTCGGATACATGATCGAAACCGTCGTGAGCTTGAGCCGTCCGTCTTTGAGGCGTTCGATGTGAATGATGGCGGCCAGCTCATTTTCGCGCTTCAGATCAATGTCAAGGCCGGTGAGGAGTGTGCGGTGAAGCGTGGGGATGACCCGCTTGCCCGAGGAAAAAATCTGCTCGATCAGAAGGCGCGGATCGTCCTTTGAAACGGCGAGCGCGGCAACGCCTGAGGGGAAATAGTCATTCGAAGTGAGTTCAAACGAATCGAGGATGTTGAAGGTGCCGAGCACATAAGGCACAAGACCGTCGGCGGGCTTGTAATTGCGGATGTAGTTTCGAATGAGGATTTCATTCGTGCGCTCGAGTTGCCGAGGTTTCATTTTTCCATAGCGCTCGATGATTTGCGGAGCGCGCAGGAATTCTCCACGAGGTGCCTCGGTGAGTTCAAAGCGCTTGGGGGGCTCGATTTTTTTAAGTTTGGTCAGGACTTCGTGGCTGAAGGGCTTTTCGGGATGGCCAAAAACATAAAAGCTTCCGATCCAGCAAGCGATAGCGATGCCAATGAAGATCAAGATGAGGATGGTCCATCCAAAAAGGCCGCCCTCGTCCTTGCGCGCAGGTCTGGACTGATCGGATTCGGGGTCCTTGAACCAGGCGCGGCTATTTTTTGTCTCCGGATTCGGCATTTTGCTTAGGCCTCGGCGGCTGCAGCGGGTTCGAAAGATGTGCCGCAACCACAGGATCTCGTGGCATGGGGATTGCGAATGCGAAAACCCGCACCGGACAGGCCGTCCTCATAGTCCAATGAGGATCCCTCCAATTTTCCAGCACTCTCGGGATCGATGAAAACCTTCGCTCCATTGTGCTCGATGACGGCATCCGAGGGTCTGGCGGAGTCGATTTCCATGACATATTGAAGACCGGCGCATCCACCTTTTTCGACAGCGAGGCGGAGTCCTTCCCCGGAACCTTTGGAGGCAATCAGGTCGAGCAAGGCAACAGCGGCTTGGTCCGTGAGAGTGATCACGCTCTTTTCTTATGAACGAATCCGTGCAAAGTCAAACGACATGGGAAAGATCCGCCTGCTCACAGACGAAGTCGCCAGCCAAGTCGCGGCTGGCGAGGTCGTGGAGCGTCCTGCCTCGGTGGTGAAGGAACTCGTCGAAAACAGCATCGATGCGGGGGCGAGGAGGATTCGTGTGGAATTTGCCCGGGGAGGGACGCAGTTGATTCGCGTCGAGGATGACGGCTCCGGGATGGATCGCGAGGATGCGCTGCTCAGTCTGGAACGGCATGCCACGAGTAAGATCCGAACGGCGGCGGATTTGGCGGATGTCGGAACGATGGGATTTCGCGGGGAGGCGGTGCCGAGTATTGCGAGCGTCTCCAGATTCCGCCTGGTGACACGCCCCGCCGAGGCTGCGGCTGGAACAGAAATCCAGATCGCCGGTGGGAAAATCGAGTCAGTCGTAGACAGCGGAGGCGCTCCGGGAACATCGGTGGAGGTGCGGTCTTTGTTTTTCAACCTGCCGGCGCGGAAAAAATTCCTGCGCGGCGAGGAGACAGAGGCGGCTCATATTTTGCATCAAATGCAGTCGCTCGCCATCGCCCACCCTGATGTCGCGATGACGCTTGTGCGCGACGGGCGGTTCGTGTGGCAGGCTGCGGCAACGAAAGACCATGAAGTGCGCATTCGCGATCTTTTTGGAGCGGATTTTGTATCCCGCCTCATGGCCGTTCAGCCCATCGAGGAAAATGGCATCCGCATCGAGGGCTTCGTGGCAAAACCAGGGGAGGGGAGGCCTGACCGGGAGTTGCAATTTGTGGTTCTCAACAGGCGAGTGGTTCAGTGTCCGGCGGTCTTTCAATCCCTGCGCGAAGCTTATGCGGAGGCGTTGCCAAAGGGGCGGCACCCGCTGGCGGTTTTAAGGGTTACGATGGATCCACTGTCTTTCGATTGCAATGTGCACCCCGCCAAGCGTGAGGTGCGGTTGCATCGGCCTGATCAGGTTCGGCAGGCAGTTTATTCCGCTGCCAGGCAGGCGCTGGATGTGTTTCGGACGCCAGTTGAGGCTGCTCCGAAAGAGTTGCCGAGGGCGCAGACTGAAGAGGTGCCGGAGGTTCTCCATCGCCCGTCGCGTCCGGCATTTTCTCCGCCTCCGCAAATGGATCTGCCCGTCATGCCACAGCCTGAGCGAGCGGTGGAGAATGACGATGCCTTTCGTCTTCTTGGAGGTCTTGGCGGGCGCTGGATTCTTATGGAGGGTGCTGAGGGACTTGTCTTGCTCGATGTGCGAGCGGCATCGGAGCGGATTCTTTTCGAGGGCCTTCGTCGCGAGGCCGCACTGGGGCATGTGGCCTCGCAGCGCTTACTCCTCCCGGAAATCGTGGAGCTCACGCCCAAGGATGCGGTGTGGATTTCCGAAAATCTCGAAGCCCTGCAGAAGGCGGGATTTTTACTCGAAGCCTTCGGGGGATTTTCCTTCAAGGTTGAGGCCCTGCCATCATGCCTCTCGGAGAGGGATGCTCGCGCGGCGTTGCTCGATGTGTGTGAAACTCTGCGCTCCACCGGTCTTCTCGGCTCGGGCCAGCCGGTGCTTGATGCCCTCGTGCGCTCAGTCTCGCGCATCGCCGCATTGAATGGTTTCGACTACGAGGAATCCCGTGCGCGCCGCTTGGTGCGGGAGTTGCTGAAATGCGAGTTGCCCTACGCCTGTCCGCAGGGGAGGCCAACCATGATCCAATGGTCGTTCAGCGAGCTGGATCGAAAGTTTGGTCGCTGATTTCCTCCGCTCGCGGGTTGCCTGAGGGAAACTGGTGTGAGATAAGTCGCCCATGCCCGATCTCCGAATCGAACCAGCGACATTGGACGACCTGCCCGAGTTGACTGAACTCCTCCGCGACTTGTTTCTTCAAGAGGCGGATTTTCAGCCGGACTACGAGAAGCAAATGCGAGGTCTGCGCTTGATTTTGGAGCAGCCTGCCAGGGGGCGGATTTTTGTTCTTCGAAATGAGAGAATGATCATCGGGATGATCAATCTTCTCATCACTATCAGCACGGCGGAAGGCGGTTTCGTGCTAGTGCTGGAGGATTTGGTGGTGCACCGCGACCATCGCGGGAGCGGTTACGGGTCGCGCCTCTTGCAGCACGCAATCGGCTTCGCGCGTGAGAAAAAATTTCTCCGCATCACACTTCTCACCGACAATCCCGAGGAGTCGCGGAGGTTTTATCTCAAGCATGGCTTTGTCGAAAGCGAGATGAAGCCGATGCGCTATTTTGTGGATCATGAATCCTGATTTCCTCGTGGCGGAGGGTGGACATTGAGCGGAGAAATCAAGACGGCATTCGTGCTTGGCGCGGGGCTGGGAACCCGTCTGCGGCCCCTCACTGACGAGCGCCCGAAGCCTCTCGTTCCTATCTTCAACAAACCTCTCATCACTTTTGCTTTTGATCACCTGATTGCTGCAGGAGTCACTCGATTCGTTGTCAACACGCACCATCGGCCGGAAGCCTACGCGCGCTGGCTTGGCGAGGCCAACGGCCGCGCTGAGTATCGCGGATACCCAGTTTTTTTTCGCCATGAACCGGTGCTTCTCGAGACAGGCGGCGGCATCAAGAACGCCGCCGACCTCATCGGCGATGAGCCCTTTCTGGTTTACAATGGGGATGTCCTCGCGGACTTCCCGCTCCAAAGCCTGATCGCATCGCACCAGCGCTCGGGCCGCATCGCAACACTCGCACTGCGGGCCTGTGGTGCGGAGCGCCGCATTCAGTGTGATCTCTCAACAGGCCGTATCACTGACATGCGAGGCCTCATCGGTGGCCGCTCCGAGCCGTCGTTTCTTTTCACAGGAGTGAGTGTTTTATCTCCTGAAATTTTCCAACACATCCCGGCGGGTGATATTGTCTCCATTATCCCTGTGTTGGTCGATCTAATGCGTCGTGGAGTGAAGGTGGGCGGAGAGTTGATCGATGAAGGCGTGTGGTTTGATATCGGAAATATCCCGTCCTACATGGGGGTGCACCGGGTTTTGAACGAAGGCTCTCATGCCTTTTCTTACCTCGATGCTGACTGGCTGCAGCCGCTTCAAAACGGCGCGCACATTCGCCAAGGGGCCTTGATTGAAGGCTGCTCGGCGGTAGCAGCGGGAGCGGATGTGGGAGAGGGGGCCGAGTTGGAAAATGTGATCGTCTGGCCGGATGCCAAGGTTGATGCGGGTGTCTTCCTGCGCGATGCCGTGGTGACATCGAAGGGTGTGTGCCAATGCGATTGCGGACCGGCCTCTCGCGGTGCATAGTTTGGCGGTCTTCGCCAGTATGGAGTGCCTTTCAAAAACTAAAATCGTCGGAGTTCTTTTTACCTCGTTTTTATTACTCGCAGGATGTGCGTCTCAGAGCTTCGATCCCGACAATGCGCCGGAGTTTTTGGTCCAGTCGGACTATGCTCCTTTCTACTCTCTCGGGCCTGGACAGGGGCGCGGGCCTGATGCCTCGCTACAACGAGGAGAGCGTGTAAAAATGCTGCGCCGCGAGTTTGGTTTTAGCTATGTGGAGATCAAGGGCGGTCGCGCGGGCTACATCGCCAATGAAGAAATTGCACCCGCTCCGCAGCGTGAGCCTGAGCCCTCCGCGAGTCCCTCTCGCAAACGCTCGCAGAGCGCTTCAGCGGGAGTTTCGAATGCGTTTGAAAGCTCCGTTCCAATGCCTGATATCGAGACTCTGCCGGAACCCGTCGATGTTCTTCATCCGATTTCCGAGATCGAAACCCCGGCTGATTCGAAGCCGGAATTTCGCTATTGAACTCGCTGCGTAATTTCCGCGTGGGATTCCATCGCGGAGGCAAAAAGAACACGGCTTGTAAAAATTTTCATTTTTTCTCTTGCTAACTTTTCGCGGGTCTGTAGCTTCCCCCTTCCCGCAAAGCCTCGAGGGGGATGGAATCAACAAATTATCGAAGATTCTTTTCCTTTGAAACCTGAAGCTGCGCGGAAAAAAGAAACATGAAAAACAACGCACACACTCCAGCCGAAGTCGCTACGAAAGCGATGGCGAGTCATTGTGCTGTCGAAAAATTTTGATCATGAGCGCCACCGTTCTTACAGCCGCAGACGCCGCAAAGGCGAAGATTGAACTCATCACAGAGGAAGCCAAGGGCAACCAGGCTGTGCATGATGTGGTCGTTGCACTCCAAGCAGCCCGCCGCAGCGGCACTGCCTGTGCAAAGACCAAAGCCGATGTGAATCTCTCGGGTCGCAAACCTTGGCGTCAAAAAGGAACAGGCCGCGCACGCGCCGGATACTTCTCCAGCCCAGTCTGGGTTGGTGGTGGTGTGGCTCATGGACCAGTTCCCCGCGATTACACTAAGAACACTCCGAAGGCCGTCAAAAAACTTGCCCTTCGCAAGGCTCTCAGCGCCCGCATCGCTCTCGGCGATGTTCTTCTCGTCGACAGCTTCGTTGTGGCAGAACCTAAGACCAAGCAGTTCGTCACACTGCTCCGCTCCGCTACCCCAGATGCCCGCAAGACCCTCATCGTTTCCGAAGGGTTTGATGAAAACACCTTCAAGGCCGCTCGCAATGTGGCCACTGCTCAACTCACCCGTGCATCCGATGTCAATACCGAGCATCTCCTCGCATTCGACAAGATTATCGTGACCCGCGGTGCGCTCGACAAAATTTCCGAAAGGCTCGCGTAATGAATACAGAAGTTTACGACCATATTGAAACAGTCCTCCTGACCGAGAAAGCCACGCTGCTTTCCGAAAAGCTTAACAAATACGTTTTCCGTGTTCGTCCATCGGCTAACAAGCTTCAAATCAAGCGTGCCATTGAGGTGATCTTCAAAAAGAAGGTGGCCGATGTGAACACAGCTAATTTCGCTGGAAAGAAAAAGCGCGAGCGTCGTGCCGACTTCGGCCGCCAAGCCAACTGGAAGAAAGCAATCGTCACCTTGAAAGAGGGCGAAAAACTCGATCTCGTCTAAGAAATACAGACCATGGCTATCAAAACTTTCAGACCACTCACCCCAGCTGCCCGCTTCAAGGCGCTTCCGGATTTCGCTGAGATCACGAAGACCAAGCCGGAGAAAAATCTTACAGAACCAATCAAGCGCACAGGCGGCCGCAACAATCAGGGCCGCATCACGATGCGCCATGTCGGTGGAGGACACAAACGCCGCTACCGTATCATCGACTTCAAGCGCAGCCGTCGCGATGCGGTGGCTGAAGTTATTGCTATCGAATACGATCCCAATCGCACAGCCCGTATTGCCCTTCTGAAATATGAAGACGGGGAGAAGGCCTACATTCTCGCGCCAGTTGGTCTGGATGTTGGCCACAAGGTAGTGGCTGGTGAAAAAGCAGATCCAAATATCGGAAATGCGCTCCCACTCAAGTCTATCCCACTTGGAACCTCGATTCACAATGTTGAGTTTATTCCAGGCCGCGGCGGACAAATCGTGCGTAGCGCCGGTTCCGTAGCAGTCCTGGCCAACCGCGAAGGTGGCTATGCTCTTGTCAAACTGGCATCCGGTGAAATCCGCCGTATCAATGAGAATTGCTACGCAACAATCGGCCAAGTCGGTAACTCCGACCATATGAATGTTTCGTCAGGA
>JBIKUM010000367.1:0-2530 GCA_044347585.1 Terrimicrobiaceae bacterium | reverse complement strand
AACTGGCCTCGGAAGTTCAACAAAGAACTTGCCAAACTTCCCGCTATCAGCACCTTCATGAGTAGCGCCGACCACGTTCGCAATCAAGCCAGGACTGAAACATCAAGACACACCAAAGATGATGCTCCCAATCACGCTGACCCGAGCGGTGCTCTGCCCACCGCCGAGAGACGATTTCGGCGTCGATAAAATTACCCCGACGTAAGGACGACGTGCTCAGAAGATCATCTGCCCACGACATCAATGGGCCCCGCAGCCACTCGGCCAATGGTATCCCGAACCCCATCTTCGGCCGCTCGATCAACCCTCGCGGAACATGACGATAGAGTGCTTGTCGCAGCAACCACTTGGTTTGGTAACCACCGCCTTCTGCGCGAATCTTCAAATTAAGTGGTAATGACATCGCCCACTCGACGAGTCGGTGATCCAAAAAAGGAACCCTTGTCTCCAAACTCGTACTCATTGCCGCGCGATCGACTTTAACCAGAATGTCTGAGGGCAAATAGCCCTCCAGATCCGAGCGCATCATCGAAGAAACGTCGAACCTAGCGTCCGCTGACAGAATAGATCTGTTGTTTGACTCGCCATCTACACCCAGCACTACAGACTCATCCCAGGTCGTTGTCAGCTTGTCGTAAAGATCAGCCAACGTCTTTGCCGAAACTACGCGCGCCGCCTTCTGCAACTTTGAGCCCAAACCAGACCACTGTCGCTGTAAGCCAACGGCCCTCCCTAGATGCTCTATTTGCTGCGGAGAAAGCTGAAGGAGCATCCGACCTGCCGCACCGCGTGCCGCAGAGGGTATTAACCTCAGGTAAGGCCAGTACCGTTTCGACAATACGTAACGATTGTATCCGCCGAACACTTCGTCACCAGCGTCACCCGATAGCGCAACAGTCACGTGCTGTCGTGCCAATCGACTGACCAAAATGGTAGGGATCTGCGATGAGTCCGCGAACGGTTCGTCGTAAACGTGAGGTAGATCTGGAATAACGGCGCGGGCCGTTTCAGCCGACACATACATCTCCGTATGGTCGGTCCCTAGCGATTGCGCTACCTGCTTTGCAAAACGCGCCTCGTCAAAACCGTCTTCGCTAAAGCCAATCGAGAACGTCTTTACCGGACGCTTACTCAACTGCTGCATCACCGCGACGATAAGGGATGAGTCAACGCCACCAGATAAAAACGCCCCTAAAGGAACATCCGAGAGCATCTGGCCGCTCACTGAACGCGTGAGCAGTGAATCCAATACGGCGATCGCTTGTTCATCGTCGAGCGCGCCAGCGCGAGACGCTGTTCCCGCTGTAGACTGACTCACTGGAAGTGTCCAGTATCGGACGCTTTGATGCGAGCCTCTGTTGTCGAGGCGGAAAATCAGCATCGACCCTGGAGGAACCTTTTCCACGTCGCTAGCAATGCTTTCTGTGCCGCTGATACACAAGCGCTTCATGTAACGCGCCAACGCGACCCGATTGACACGGGGTTTGAACAAAGAGTGTCGCTCGATTACTCGAAGCTCAGAGCCAAAAACGAGGGTTTCTCTCGCTTCGCCCAACCAACTAAAATATAGCGGCTTTTCCCCGAAACGATCCCGCGCGAGAGTTAAGGTCCTATCTGTCCGCGACCACACTGCCAACGCAAACATTCCGACAGCACGCCGCAGAGTCTCCTCGACACCCCAGTGCTCTATACAGGCAAGCAGAGTCTCCGTATCCGAGTGTCCACGCCAATTCGAACTTTCGCCTGAAGAACCCAACTCTTCGCGCAGTTCGAGATGGTTATAGATTTCCCCGTTAAATACGATTACCAAGTCGCCAGACTCTGAATGCATCGGTTGAGCACCAGCGGACGACAAATCGATGATCGAAAGCCGCCGATGGCCGAGAGCAATTTCGGCATCGCTATCAAGCCAATACCCTTCAGCGTCCGGACCTCTACTAGTTATCGTATCGGTCATAGCCCGCAAAATTTCGCGGGATCGCTCGCCTGAACTACCGAAGCCTAGGAAACCTGAGATACCGCACATGGAAACTTACCGTCGATGGACTGCCGCACTACGCAAAATTTTCTCAAATCGAGGCGCATGAACCGCGAACGAGTAGTCTCTTTCAAAAATTGTTCTTGCGGCCGCCCCCATGGCTGTCCTGATCTCGGCCGAAGATTTGAGGGTTCGAAGGGCTGCAACCCAATCCTCATCAGAATGCGCGAGAAAGCCGTTGACACCAGGTTGAACGATCGTCGAATTCACGCCCACTGGTGATGCGATGACCGGTACGCCGCAAGACATATATTGAATAAGCTTGAAACCACACTTCCCCCGCTCAAACGGTGCATCACGCAGGGGCATAATGCCGACATCCAAATTAGCAACTAACTGCGCCTCATGCGCTTCGCTCCAAGGAAGCGGCTCATGTGCTGGAAATAACGGCCGTTCGTAACGCCCGCCAATAGTCACGAAGCGATCAAGCCCCCCCCGAAGCTCTCGCGCGAGAATAGAAATCAACGGCGCAATCAAATGCTGAGTCGCCGG
>JBIKUM010000368.1:0-2534 GCA_044347585.1 Terrimicrobiaceae bacterium | reverse complement strand
CCGATGCTTTGCGCTATGGTCACTGCGCTGGGATCGAACGTCCCGTTGCCGTTGTTCTTGTACCACCGCACATTTCCGTCAGCGCACCCACCCCCGAGCACGTCCAAATCGCCATCGCCGTCCACATCAAACACATCTAACCCGTGCACATCGAGTCCAGCTCCTACCGTGGTGAATGCGTTGAAGCCGCTTTGAAGACCAGAACCCACGAAGTAGCCTTGGCTATATAAACTCGCTGATCCGGTCATATTGCCCTCGTTGTAGCCCCAGAAATACCCACGTCCACTGGCCGTAATGGCCCAGCACGAGTACACGCCTGTTCCGATTTCAACCACTGTGGTGTCGAACGTCGGTACATTCAATTGTCCGTAACCGGAATGGCCCCACGCGACTACCGAGCCGTCTGCACGCAACGCTAAACCGTGGTAATATCCCGCCGCGATTTGGATAAAGTCATTTCCCGTGGGAGTCGAGCTCACCACGTTTTGTTCGTTGTAGCCCCAGGCACGCAGGCTGCCGTCAGCACGCAGGGCAAGCGTCCAATAGCTGCCTCCCTCGATGTCTACGACCTGTCCTAAGTCCGAGGGAATGGCCAGATTGCCTCCGTAATTGCGCCCCCACATCACGGCAGTTCCGTCGGAGCGCAACGCCCCGGCCCAGTAATGCTCCCAAATGGAGGTCCAGACCTTCGTGTAGTTGCTGCCTGCGGGAAGATTTCCGACACCGTGGTTGTTGCACCCCAGGAAGGACAGGGTGGAATCCTGCGCAATACCTACTGCATAATTTACCCCGGTGGAATAATCCAACTTACTCGAATACCAGCTTGAGTTCGCTTGATCGCAGCCCGAATGCCCCCACGCGACTACTTGGCCATTCGTGAGTTTGGCAGAAAACATGTAGTGTCCTCCCCGCTCCAGATCCACCACCGGGTGTGAAAACGAGGGGACATTGAGCACGCCATGGTTGTTCACTCCTACAACGGAGACCTTTCCATCTGCCGTCAACATCGCGGTGTTGTAATGGCCTTGGGCGATGTCGATGAAGGTGCGCGGGCTTGCAGCACCGAGGGCAAACGTATTCGCGTCGTCCGTCATCATCCCGGCATTGTATCCCCAGAAGTAAGCACGGCCACTCGCCGTAATCGCCCAGGAGGAATACATCCCCGCCCCGATTTTAACCACCGGCCCATCGAAATCCGGCACATTTAACTGTCCTTCTTCCCACTTACCCCAGGCGTGAACCTGGCCATCGGAGGTCAAGGCCAGTCCATGGCCATGGCCGCAAGCGATGTCCACAACCCCATTCAGGTTAGGGGTGCTGGACACTGCACTGTACCAGTCCTCACCCCACGACCGCAACGTGCTGTCTTGCATCAGGGCCAACGTCCATAAACGCCCCCCATCTGCCTTGCGCACAGGACCTAATCCAGCGGGGATGTTTCGGTTGCCCGCGTAGTCGCGCCCCCACATGACCACCGATCCGTCCGGACGCACCGCTCCCGCCCAGTAATGTGCCCAATTCGAAGTCCAAACGGACGTGAACGTGCCTGTGGGGAGGGATCCGATGCTGTAGTTGTCGCAACCGTTGAAGGAGAGGGTCGAATCCGGCCGCAACCCGATGGCGTATTGATATCCCATCGAGAACTGGCTCAAGGTGGAATACCACCCTGAATTCGTGGCGGAACAATCCCCCTGACCCCAGGCGACACGGCTTCCATCGGCTAACGTAGCGACGAAGGTATAGTGGCCCCCGGCTTCCAGGTCGATGACATTCTGGGAGAAACTGGGAACAGTCAACACCCCATAACCGTTCTCTCCGAACATGTAGACCTTGCCATCTGCTGCGAGGATGGCAGTGGTGTAGTGTCCTTGCGCTACGTCGAGCACCTGGGCGGGATTCGTCGCGCTGAGGTCGTCGATTTGGCCGTTTGACAGGTAGGCCCGGATGGCATCGGCGTTATTTGATCCGACCACCACATCCACTCGGCCATCGTTGTTCAGGTCACCGGAAGCGAGCGCCCTGGGACTGGAGAACGAAGCGTCGATGATGCGGGCCAGCTGGAAGTTCCCTCCACCGAGGTTCTCGCTCCAAAGCACGCGACCGGCGTCATGCGCCGTGTAAACCGCATCCAGGTCCCCATCGGCATCGACGTCAAGCAACTGGATGTCGAAAGCCCCTGTGATTCCATTCGCAGGCAACACCTTCGGCTCACTGAACTTCACTGGATTTGCCACTTGGGAAATCCCCCCCTCCACGGTATAAAAAAGGAAAACACCGAATCCAACCAAGCGCGTAGATAATCGACGGGTATTCATTTTACGTCCTTTGTTTACTTGAAATTCCACACAAACGTAAGGACTTCAATGCCAAACAGGACGGGACTTGTCGAAAAATACAACGTAAAATAAATGACAAATAGGTTCAAATAACACCACACCGCTACCCCCACCCCCCTACCTCAACTTCCACCACTCCCTCCCGCAACGCAAACGGCGAACACACCACCTCCACCCCCCTCCGACCAGCATGTACCT
>JBIKUM010000403.1:0-2539 GCA_044347585.1 Terrimicrobiaceae bacterium | reverse complement strand
GCGGCGAGGACGGCAGCCTGCAGGGCGCGCTCGACCTGCTGGCGATCCCCTATACCGGCAGCGGTGTTCTTGCCTCGGCGCTGGCGATGGACAAGTGGCGCTCGAAGCTGGTCTGGCAGTCGGCCGGGCTGCCGGTGCCGGAGTTTGCCGTGCTCGACGGCGCCAGCGATTTCGCCGCGGTCGAGCAGCGCCTTGGCCTGCCGCTGTTCGTCAAACCCGCCAACGAAGGTTCCAGCATCGGCATCAGCAAGGTCAAGCAGGCCGGTGCCCTTAAGGCGGCTTACGACATCGCGGCACGCTACGACAGCTGCGTGCTGGCCGAGCGCTACCTCGCCGGCGGCGAATACACCGTCGGCATCCTGGCGGGCGCGGCCTTGCCGGTGATCCGGATCGTGCCGGCCACCGAGTTCTACGACTACGAAGCCAAATATCTGCGCGACGACACCGAGTACCGGATACCTAGTGGACTGGGCGATGCCCGCGAAGCCGAGATGCGCGACATCGCGCTGCGTGCCTTCGCCGTGCTCGGCGGTCGTGGCTGGGGCCGCATGGACCTGATGCTCGATGCCGCGGGGCGCGTGTATTGCCTCGAGGCCAACACGTCGCCCGGCATGACCGACCACTCTCTGGTGCCGATGGCGGCGCGCGCAGCCGGCATACCCTTTCCGCAATTGGTCCTGAAGCTGCTCGCGGAGGCCCGCCATGGCTAGCCAGCGCGGAAATGGCACCGGCAGGAGCCGCAACGAGCGCGGCAGCGGCGACGGCTTTTGGGATCGGCCGATGCTGATCAACCTGCTGGCCGACATCCTGTTGCTTGCTGGTGGAGTGCTCCTGGCATGGGCTGCCATCATGGCGGGGCAGCGCCTGCCGATCCTGCCCTTGCGCGAGCTGGTGGTGGCGACACCGGTGGACAACGTGTCGCGTGCGCAGATCGAGCATGCGGCACGCAGCGCGCTGACCGGAAATTTTTTCACCGTGAATCTGGAAACTGCGCGCACCACGTTCGAGCGCATGCCCTGGGTGCGCTCGGCCAGCCTGCGCCGAATCTGGCCGGATGGTGTCGAATTGCGGATCGAGGAGCATCGCGCCGCCGCGCGCTGGATCCCTCAGGATGGCGAGGCGCGCCTGGTCAGTACGCGCGGCGACGTGTTCGCCGCCAACACCGACGAGCCGTTGCCGCAGTTCGCCGGCCCGGAAGGGTCCGCCGCCCAAGTTCTCGAGCGCTTCCGCGCCTTTGGCGACGCCCTTGCCGAGGCCGGTCGCAAACCGGTCGCGATCCACCTCTCGGCGCGCGAGGCCTGGCAGGTCAGGCTGGATGATGGCGTTGTTCTGGAGTTGGGTCGCGAGCAGGCCAAGCACCCGCTGGCCGAGCGTCTTGACCGGTTTACCCGCCACTACGCGGCGGCGAACAACGCGACCAGGGACCGCCTGTCCGGCATCGGCGTGGTGGATATGCGTTACCCCAATGGATTCGCACTGCGGCCGCGGGCGGCCGGACAATCATGAGCAAAGAAACCAAACGCGACCTCATCGTCGGCCTCGACATCGGCACTTCCAAGATCGTCGCCATCGTCGGCGAACTGGACGCCGAAGGACGCCTCGGCGTGCTGGGACTCGGCACCCAGGAATCCACCGGCCTCAAGCGCGGCATGGTGATCAACATCGAGGCCACCGTCAATTCGATCTCGCGCGCCATCGCCGAAGTCGAGATGATGGCCGGCTGCAAGGTGCGCGAGGTCTACACCGGCATCGCCGGCAGCCACATCAAGAGCAAGGATTCCACCGGCATGGCGGTGGTGCGCGACAAGGAAGTGACCCAGTTCGACGTCGAGCGCGCGATCGAGGCCGCCAATGCCACGTCGATCTCTGCCGACGACCAGATCCTGCACACGCTGGTGCAGGAATTCACCGTCGACGGCCAGGACGGCGTCAAGGAACCGATCGGCATGGATGCGCGGCGGCTCGACGTCAAGGTGCACCTGGTCACGGGCGCGGTGACGGCCGTGCAGAACATCGTCAAGTGCGTGCATCGTTGCGGGCTCGAGGTGGTCGACCTGGTGCTGCAGCCGCTGGCATCTGGCTACGCGGTGCTGACGGAGGATGAAAAGGACGTCGGCGTCTGCCTGGTGGACATCGGCGGCGGCACGACCGATGTCGCCGTCTTCGTGCATGGCGCGATCCGCCATACGGCGGTGATCCCGATCGCCGGCGACCAGTTGACCAACGACATCGCGATCGCGCTGCGCACCTCGACCCAGGATGCCGAGGACATCAAGATCCGCTACGGCGTGGCCTTGCAGCAATTGGCCGACCCGGAAGAGATGATCGAAGTTCCCGGAGTCGGCGACCGGCCCTCGACCGAACTGTCGCGCCAGACCCTGGCCGGCTTCATCCAGCCGCGGGTCGAAGAAATATTCCAGAAGGTGCAGGAGGAGTTGCAGCGCAGCGGCAAGGAGCGCCTGTTGCGCGCCGGCATCGTGCTCACCGGCGGTGCGGCGCAGATGCCGGGCATGGCCGAACTGGGCGAGGAGATTTTTCA
>JBIKUM010000369.1:0-2539 GCA_044347585.1 Terrimicrobiaceae bacterium | reverse complement strand
AGGGCAAGGTCAGCGGTCTCTCCATGCCGCCCAACGCCGTCGCCATTACCGAGGGCAACGCACGTCAACTGGTCAACTGGATTCTGGCTATGTAATTCTGGCTACGCCAGAGTAAGCAACCGGCCCACGTGGCCGGTTTTTTTACGCCAAAAATCAGTTGAAGCAACAGTTTTGTGCTCCAGTGCTGAACAGATGTTGCGGATTTGACCACGAACAGGCACGAACGACCTAAGCGATTCGCCACAACAAACAACACAACACATTGATTAATATATATTTAATTTGATCAACACAAATCACGGACAGCTGGCACACGGCGTGCACTATTTTTATCAAAGAAACGACAGACATCGGCATCCGAACCGCCGTCACTGCCTGTCAAGCATCATATTATTGAACAGCAACCCGGAACACTGAATACACATATGCGTTACGCCTCACCAGGCACCGCCAGTCTCGAGACTCCCCAGGCCAATTGCGCCAGGAAGAATAGTGTCGAACTGCCGTCGGTCGTAACGAATACCGGCAAAGCAAGGAGCCGCTCCGTGCACGCGAAAGGCGCAATTTTCGCCCGCCGCGCTCAGCGAAGCCTCCGAAGAATCAGCCTTGAAACCAATTTGATGACGCCCCGGCAGGACTCGGCCGAATATCAAAGGCCCGTGAGGAACGGACCAAAGCATGGGCGCATCTAACCCTGCATCTCCTCCACTGGCCCATAAGTTTGCGGGCAACTCTTAGGGGGCGGGCAACCGCCCCCCTTTTTCCGGAGACTCGATGAACGAGCATGTCAACCAAAGCGTCAACGGGTTCGTTTTAACTCGTGGAACACAGACATGGCTTGGAGTTGATGTTTTACCAGTTAGGCAGCCGTGTCGCCTACTGCGATTCACCTAGCAACCTAAAAATGGCCACTACAAAGCCCACTCACCGTTATTCAATGGGCTAAAGCAGGTAGCCAGAATTTTCTGAACAACCCAAAGGAAGGCAAATGAAAAAGCTAATCACCACCGCCCTGTTCGCCGTTGCCACATTCGCCATCAACGCATCGGCACATGCCGCCGACGGCGAGGCCATTGTCAAGAAGGCGCGCTGCGTCGCCTGCCACACCGTAGACGCCAAGCGCGTCGGCCCCGCCTACAAGGAAGTTGCCGCCAAGTACAAGGGTGACGCCAAGGCAGCCGGTATGCTTTTCGAGAAGGTCCGCCATGGCGGTTCAGGCAACTGGGGCAATGTCCCGATGATCCCGCACGGCGAAGACAAGATCAGCAACGACGACCTGCACGAAGCCGTCAAGTGGATCCTGTCCCTGCATTGATTGCGACTCGCTGATCCACGGTTCAGCACAATAAAAAAACCGCGACGCTTACGTCGCGGTTTTTTGCATTTTGGAGGGGCTGACCGTAGCATTTGACTATGACTTTAGTCAGGCAAACTGCTCAACCACTGCTTCGTTGCGAAACAGCACGCTGAATAATTAAACACCACCCCCGGGAAGCATACGACGCAGGGTGCCATCGCCTTTGATAGCATGCTTGACCGCTCCGGCGACGTGCAGAACCACCAACCCCGCTCCTCCCCAGACAAATACCTGATGAGCGAGCTTGAATACAGCGTTGATGCCCTCATCCGGCCACCCTGCCTTGATGATCTCGAATCCGAAGAACTTGAGCGGATAAGAGCTGAAGGACGACGCAAAATAGGCCGATAGCGGCGCACAAAGCAGGAAGATATAAAGCAGACGGTGCGTTAATTGAGCAAGCTTGACTTCCCAGCCCTGGCCTAGCAGTGCAGGTGCCGGGGTGCGGTGGCGCCAGCCAAGGCGAATCACCACCAATAGCAAGGCGACAAGCCCCATCGATTTATGCAGCCCGTAGGCAGCCGTACGCTCACCGCCTTTGGGCATGTCGACCATGGTCCAGCCGAGCCAGAGCAACCAGAGGACGATGGCCGCCTGAGCCCAATGCAGAACGATCGCCGGCAAGGAATAACGTTTCACGTTCATCAGCCTGCAACACCCGTAAGCTGCGGGGCGATCCCGACAAGCGTTGCCGCTGCGTAGCGAGCACCGAAAACCGGGCCCCGCCGGAACAACGGGCTAGCCGCTGTTCCGGCAGAGATCGCCGGTTTTTCCATAACCCCAACCGGAGGCAAACTCATTTCAGGCGGGGGAATAGGTGATGCCATGCCGCTTGAAGATGGCGGCGACGGTGCCGTCCTCCTTCAAATGGGCAAGAACCTCGCCAATGGCGTGAGCCAGTTCCATTTCCTCGGCCTTGACCGCCATGCCAACCGGCCAGCTATCAACCTTGAGCTCGGCAAATTTCTGATCGTCGAGCACGATTCTGGACTGCCCCTTGAGTGCGGCTTCGAGTTCGGCACGGGGTGCCAAAACTGCGGAGATCGATCCGTCGACCAAGGCTTTGGCGGCTTCGGCAATCGTCTTGAAATGCACGACGTTTTCACGCAGGCGGCCGTTCATGGCCGAGAGCAGGAAAGCATCGGGCAGGGTTGCAATTTCGACCCCTACCTTTTCGCGCGT
>JBIKUM010000525.1:0-2540 GCA_044347585.1 Terrimicrobiaceae bacterium | reverse complement strand
TCCAAGCGCGGATCGAAGTCGTCCTTATGCCTATGGCCTCTGCGAGGCGCTGCTTTCGATGCTTGCGCTGAAACCAGGGCGAATCGCTAATGCGCAGTGAACCAGGCGCAAACTTATACTTCTCACGAGTTGACCCGTACGTTTTGAAGTATGTCTCCAACATCGCTAGTGTTTGAGGCGGTACGCTCACATCCGACCCAAAGTGTCGACTCAAGCTCGAAGTGATTCGAAGCCAGTCCTCTATAAGTGCAAGTGATGGTGCAAACGCAAGATGACAGCTTCCGCACTCATCTTTATAAAGGGCAGATGCAGATGACTGTTTAGGCATAGCTCTACTGGGAGAGGATGTCGCGTCGTTCACTGTCAAAAGCAGCACAAAGAACAGCGCCATAGCAGCTATCAGTTTTACAAACATGCTTTGCCTAAAGCGAGTCAAGGTTTCCATGCTCACTAGCTTAGGCACCAAAGCTTAAGTGAGTCTTAACAATGACGGCAATTGCACCCGTATTTGAGACTAGCTGCTCAAGTCACCACGAAAGTTAGTGTTAGGACACACGGCGAATTATCTCAGTCGGTTAGAGCGACGGAACTATAACAAGTATTATTGTCGCTTTCACTAGATCGTTATAGCTCTCACTTTTATATCATTCAAGCGTTTACGATTGTCTTCTACAACTCATATCATTTACACGTTAATTACAAGGTTAATTTGCGGGTTTTAAATTTTTCTGACTTCGAAGACCTCCATACCTAGGGTCCAATGCTTGTAGCCTTACCTGCGTCAGAGCCTGCACCGAACTCCCGCGATGTAATTTCCAAACCAAAGAGCGCTGCACACTCTACTTAGTAGCATTTCGCGACCTTAATGCAAAACGCTTAGCAGCTAGACAGCGGCGTAGGAAAGTTAGCATTACGGTCCGACAGGTGCTACGATCAGTCCATGAATGGGTCGTCATTTCGACAGAGAGGGGCGTGCTTGCCCTACTTGAGACACCGAGGTACAAATCTGGTTTGCGCAGACATCCGTCGACGGTTGAGCCTTGGACAGACCCACAAGGACGCACTAGAGCAATCTGGGCAGTTAGCAACCCGAGTCGTAATGGCGGAGTTACTGTACTTACCGCAGCGCAAGGCGATAGGCGGCACGCCATATGGTTGCTTGAACCCAATGCTGATTCGCGTCAGATCCTCGAGGGCGCAGGCGACCCGTTGTGGGATCATCCCATGTCAGCCATGGCGCTAAGCCCAAACGGACGTCGACTGGCTTTCATCGCCAAGAGCGACCCTTCGATCCGATATCGACCGCTGATTACTGGCAGGCTTAGCATCTACGACGTCGCAAAAACCGATGTCGTGGCGTATCGAAGCCATTTACCCACCTTCATTGACGATTTCGCAGTTAACACTCGCCCTGCTTGGCTAGATGATGGTAGGCGACTACTAGTGGCAGTTGCAGGGCCGAATGGGAGAACGAGTTCTGGTGCACGAAACCCAAGTGCTATAACACACAATAATGCGGAGATTCGGCTGATTGACTTGGAAAGTCACACCGAAGAAACGATTTGCTCGGGGCATAGCCCGATCGCCAGCAGCGACAGCAAGTCATTGCTCTTCATGCGAAGTGATCAGAATGCGCTTTACCACTTTGATTTAAGGAGTGGACAACATCGGGTTATTCGCCGACATCACGGCCTCGGAACTGTACTAGCTTTTTTAGACGGCAGATACGTTATCTATGCTGGTTCACCCAATCCTTCCGCGCCTGTTGAACAAACCACCAACAACAGTCCTTTGGTTGGTCCCAAAAAGATGCGAGCACTAAAGATTCAAGATGTCTGGACATCTGAGGTTCTGACGCTGCTTGAAGGGATTGACCCTCGGCGATCGATCAGCGCTGCATCGATGCTCTAAGTTCAGATACGTACAAGGCGTAAATCCAATGGTATGGGGCTTTGACATTGAGTTTCGTCAAAAGCTACATTTGCTGAATCATTCAAAGCTTACTACAGCTAATGTCCTCAATGAGTCACCTTGAAGTACGATTGCCAAAAGGTTGCCCAACAGACAATGAGCAGTAAAAAGATACTTGTCACAATCATCAGATATTGCATTGAGATCATCGGTGGGTACGAGAGATTAGCTCGGAGAACAAGCCAATAAACTAATCCCAAGAAACAAGTAAGCTTGATTGCCAACACCAAGAAAAATACTTGCAACGTTTTTACTTTTTTGTCGACTCTTTCGACCTCTAGGCAATGATCACCAGCTTCTAGCTTCGTCAATCGATTCGGCAATCTTTTGATGATGCTCGGTTGCAATACTATAAGACCCGGGGTCAAAACTAACAACACCAAGCAAGTGTAGATGAACTGCTCTCGTTCCAAACTCGCATTGGCTTGACCAGCGATGTCAAAGTGCGATGCCACCATATCGGGTAATAAATGTGCATAAAACAGAATGAAGCCAGCACATAACGACTGAGTACAAACGTATGTGATGGTGAGGGTTTTGATTAGTAGCTTTGGCACGCCTACCTCCCA
>JBIKUM010000370.1:0-2543 GCA_044347585.1 Terrimicrobiaceae bacterium | reverse complement strand
GCTGTAACTACCTGTCTCGAAGGCAGCGCACAGAAAAGCCCGTTTGGAGAGGTGCATTTCCCAAGCTGACGTTCTCATCGTCAGCATACATCGCAAACCGCCCGAGCATCCCTTCTTTCGGAGTTGATTCCCACCAATTCCCGTCCACTCCAGAGCTTGCGAAGTATCCGTAACTGCCTTCTCGGTAGCCCCCGGGTAAGGCCGTAAAACCGCTTGAATTTGTACCGGGATCTCCTCCTAACCCAAACCAGTTTGCACCGTCCTTCAAGGCAATCCCTGCCACAGCCTCTCCGCCACAAAAATCCACCAAAGTCCGAACGTCTTCTTCCGTCGGCACATGCCATCCGGTCGGGCAAATGCGCCTTGAATCCTGCACTGCAAAGCCATTGTACAAGCGTCCATACACGAGTAGGGCCTTTGCGTCGTCTGCTCCATTCGGGACATGGTTAGGGCCCCACTCACCGAATACAACTTCCGTTTCGCCTTCTGCAAAAACTGCCTGTGCACCTGCAGTCAGGCTGCACCATTGCTTTTGGTCAATGTTCCCCGGAATAGAATCTCCATTTGCATACAGGGAGGTACGCAGATTTTCAGCCATCCAAAATTGGTTTCCGATCTGAACCACGCGATAGAGATTGCCTTCTCGGTCTGACACTGTCGGCGAGCTGCCCTGTTTCCCTTGCGGACTTGTTTGGCCAAACCCGCCCGTAGAACTCCCCAGAAACCCGAGGAGTCCACAGCCCATTACAAGACTCATGCGACGCAATTGTTTCGATTTCAACATGTTCATTCCATTTAAATTAATCGCGGAGGCAACGAACCGAGAAGCCATTCTTCGTCAAATGGTCGTACCGAATCAACGCTTCGGATTCTGTTTCAATTCCCCGATACCAGGCATAGAGGTTTTCATAGGATGGGGTGGAAGTCCACCAGTACCCACTCGTGTTCTCTTGAAAGTAGCACCCGCAACTCCAATTCCTGTATCCCCCTGGTAAACAACCAAATCCACTCGCATTCGTGCCATCCCATGGGGGTGATTCGGTTTCCGAAGATTTCAGTAGTGCACCTGCAACCGAACTCCCACCGATTGTCTCTTCCAGCTCAGTCCATTCCTCATCCGAAGGCACATGCCAGCCGGCCGGACACAGACCTCGATGATCTACAACTGCGAACCAGTTGTACAACCTCCCATAGCGCTCGAGGTTGCTGAGGGTATCGCTGCTGCCTTGGAGCACACTGCCGTTCACCGCGTAAGTCGTCTGCGCGCCTGATTCAGTTGTAATCCACGAGTCAGAGTGAAGACTTCCGGGAATGGGGTCGCCGTTCCGATACTGCTGCGTCCGCAGATTTTCTGCAAACCAACACTGCGATCCCACCTGAACAACATCGTACACATCCCCCTGGTAAGAGACCTGCTCGGTCGTCCCACAGTTCTCTGAAAACACAAAGGCCCGCTCTGAACAATCCTCCCCTGTCCAACCGACTGTACATTCGCAGCGACCATCCACACAAACACCACCGTTCTCACAGGGCTGCCTTTCGCATTTGGAACCGCAATTACTGAAAACGATGACCCCGAACACAAAAGGCACTACCGCAACGAAATGGCGTTTCTTATTTTTCATCATGGCTCCAAGTACTACGAATGCTTCCGATTTCACGTAAAACAAATAGGCTCAATTTCCCTTCTTCTGAAACGCTCACTTTGCGCAACGCAGTATCCTCAACCTCAACCTCAACCTCAACCTCAACCTCAACCTCAACCATGCTCCTCTCCTCCACCCACTCCGGCATCCGCACCCTCACGCTCAACCGGCCTGAGGTGTTCAATAGCTTCAATTTGGACCTGGGTCGCGCCTTCCAGGAAGCGCTCGATGTGGCGGCAAGCGATGCGGAAGTGCGGTGTGTCGTGGTGACCGGTGCCGGCAAGGCGTTCTGCGCGGGCCAGGACCTGAAGGAAGTCACTGCGCCCGACGCGCCCGACTTCTACACCGTGGTCGAGGAGACGTACAACGCGAGCATCCGGCGGATTCGGGCGATGGAGAAGCCGGTCATCGCTGCGGTGAACGGGGTGGCGGCCGGAGCTGGCGCGAACATCGCCCTGGCCTGCGACCTCGTGGTGGCCCGGGAGTCCGCCGCCTTCATCCAGGCCTTTTCGAAAATCGGGCTTATCCCGGACAGCGGGGGCACGTGGATGCTGCCGCGGCTCGTCGGAATGCAGCGGGCAGCAGCGCTCGCCTTCCTCGGCGACCGGGTGAGCGCGAGCGAGGCGGCTTCGCTCGGCATGATCTACCGCGCCGTGGCGGATGAGGTGTTTGAGGCCGAGGTGGACGCCCTGGCCGTGCGGCTTGCGGCACTCCCCACCCGCGCCCTCGGCCTGACCAAACGCGCCTTTAACGCCGGCTGGGACCAGTCCCTCTCCGACCACCTCACCACCGAACGCGACCTCCAAATCGCCGCCGCCGCCACCGCCGACTACGCGGAGGGCGTCGCCGCCTTCCTCGAAAAGCGTCCCGCCCACTTCACCGGCGCATGACCGAGTC
>JBIKUM010000371.1:0-2546 GCA_044347585.1 Terrimicrobiaceae bacterium | reverse complement strand
TTCATGCCCGCATCCCGGGCCACCGACACCCACTGGTCCACATCCAGTTTGTCCGGCGCATAGGTCGTGGCGGGAGCCTTGCCGTCGGGCAGCTCATTTTGCACGAAGGTGCTCATGCCAAAGTCAGAACACCTGACCTCGTGTGAGTGCAAAGGCGGCTGAAGGCCGTAGAATCAAGGATTCCAGTTTTTCGAACCATCGGATCGGAGGTTTGGTGAAATTGATACCAAATTCGTTCCAACGCGGGTTGATTGAGCGGGATTGAGAGTTGATGGGGGCCTGCCCGGCGCGTTAGCGTGGGTCATGCCGCAATTGCAATTGCCCATCTTCTGTGAAGGAGTCCATCTCATCACGGCGAACCTCGGCTACCAGCGGGAGGGCGATGAAATCGTCTATCTCCACGGCATGATGCCCGTGTTCCTTCACCGCTGTGATGACCTGGCGTCCTTCAAAATGATCGTCAGCCAGTTTTATATCAACGGGAATGCCAAGCAATCAGAGTTGGTTAGAGCGTTTTCCATCCAGCCCCTGGCGCTCAAACGCTGGGTGAAAAGATATCGCGCGAGCGGACCCAAGGCGTTTTTTGCAAGCAGACGAAAACGCCGGACTACGCCAAAAAAAAGTCACTGAGCCAGCCGCCAACGGCATCATCCAACAACTCGGGACTGATCGGAAGCAAGGCCGCCGCAAGCATGCCGGCACCTGATAGGGCCACCGTTTGGCCGGTTGCCGCGTGTCCACATATAACCCAAAGCGAGCGCAGCCGCGAGGATGCCGCAGCCTTGCGGGGAGTCGGAGCCACCGACGAGTGCATGCGCGTGATGGCCAGCCTCGGGAAGATCGCCGCCGTACCCAGCGACTTCCAGCGCCCCTGCGAGAGCATCACCCACGGCGGGGTGCTGTTAGCCTTACCCGCCCTGCTAGCCGCCGGCCTGCTGCGCCACGCCGCGCGTTTCTTCACCCTGCCCGCCGGCTACTACGGGCTGGAGCACATCTTCATGTTGTTGGGAATGCTCGCCCTTTGCCGCATCAAATCCATCGAACAACTACGCTCCACCGCACCCGGCGAATGGGGAAAGATGTTAGGTCTGGACCGCTGTCCCGAGGCCAAGACCCTGCGCGGAAAAATCAAACTCCTCACCACCGGTGGCGATGGCAAAGGCTGGGCCGCACAACTTTGCGAGGATTGGATGGCCGCCAATCCCGCCGCCACCGCCACCCTTTACATCGACGGCCACGCCCGCGCCTATCACGGTCATCTAACCAAACTGCCCCGCCACTACATCGCCCGCGAGCGGCTCTGCCTGCGTGCCACCACCGACTACTGGGTCAACGGCCTGGACGGACTGCCCTTTTTCAAAATCAACCAGGCGGTGGACCCCGGTCTCATCCGCGCCCTTGAAGAACAAATCGTGCCCGAACTGGAACTGCTCGTTCCCAACCAACCCAGCCAGGCGGAACTCGACGCCGACCCTTGGCGCATGCGCTTCCGGCTCATCTCTGATCGCGAAGGCTATAGCCCCGGCTTTTTCAAACGCATGGCAGCCAAGCGCATCGCCTGCCAGACCTATCACAAGCATCCCGGCGGGGATTGGCCGCAAAGCGAGTTCAGCCCCCACCAGGTGCCCCTCATGACCGGCGGTCATGCCGACATGCTGTTGGCCGAACGCGGCTCCTTCATCGGCAGCGGCAAGGACGACCAACTCTGGGTGCGGGAAATCCGCAAGCTCGCCACAGACGGCCACCAAGTGGCCATAATCAGCACCGATTGGCGGGCTAGCGTGGTGCAGATCGCCGGGCCCCAATTTGGCAGATGGTATCAGGAGAACTTTTTCAAATATGGCCGGGAACACTTCAATTTAGACCGCCAAATCGATTATCAGCTTGAACCCGTTGATGAGACCATCCGCCTCGTCAACCCCGCCTGGCGCAAGCTCGACGGGGAAGTGCGCAAGCGGGTGGCCATCCAGCACGGACGCAAGGCCCGCCTCCACGATCTGGGTATCTCCGGCCAACTTGAATCCGCCAAAGCTGAGCACTACATGCACAGTGCCACCGTCCTGCGGGCCGCCATCGAGCAGGAGGACACCGACCTCGATCAACTCAAACAGCAGCGCAAGGAAACCACCAAACACCTCACCTTCGCCGAGTTGCCCGAAGCGGATCGTTTCCTCAAGCTGGCCACCCGCAGCAAACACTTCATCGACACCATCAAGATCATTGCCTATCGCGCCGAGACCGCCATGGCGCATGTGGTGCGCGAGCAACTCAATGCTCACCATCAGGATGAAGCACGAGCCCTCATTCGGAATCTCTGCACCACCCCCGCAGATCTAACTCCCGATCCACAATCCAAAACCCTCACCGTCAGTCTGCACAGTTTGGCCACTCCCAAGAACAATGCCGCCGTCGCCCACCTCTGCGCCGAACTGACCTCCACCGAGACCATCTATCCGGGCACCGACCTGCGCATGATTTTCAAATCGGTATCATCTTAAGCTCACCCGAAACCCTGCCGAGGTCAGGTGTTCTGAGACTCAAACAAA